>JAAYCJ010000302.1 GCA_012729815.1 Phycisphaerae bacterium
ACGGGCGGACGATGCTGGCGGCGGCAGGCGAGACGATGGATCCGGTGCAACTCGGGTTGCTCGCGCAGAAGGCGGAGCACGACTGGGCGGGCGCGCCGTGCGGGATCATGGACCAGTTCATCTGCGTTCTCGGCCGAGCGGGTCACGCGCTGCTGCTGGACTGCCGGTCGCAGGAGTTCGAGCACGTGGCGATGGCGTTCGATCACGCGGCTTTGCTGATCGCCGATACGCGGGTGAAGCACGATCTGGGCAACAGCGAGTATCCGGTTCGGCGAGCCCAGTGCGAGAAGGCGGCGGCGATCATCGGGAGACACGAGCGTGGCGTTGCGGCGCTGCGCGACGTGGACGCGGCGATGCTGGAGAAGTATAAGGGCAGGCTTGATCCGCTGTTGTATCGGCGGGCGCGGCACGTGGTGGGCGAGGACCAGCGGGTGATGGAGGCGGCGGCGGGATTCCGCAGCGGGGATCTGGCGGCGGCGGGCGACGCGATGAACCGGTCACACGAATCGGCGCGCGACGATTACGAGATTTCGTGCGAGGAGCTGAACTTTCTGGTCGATCGGGTTCGCGAGTGCGAGGGCGTGTACGGGGCGCGGATGTCGGGCGGCGGGTTCGGCGGCTGCATCGTGGCGCTGATCGACACGGCGCGGGGCGAGGCGATCGAGGCCCGTCTGACCGAGACGTACGAGAAGCGGTTCAACATCAGCCCCGGTATTTTTGTGACGGCTGCGGCAGGCGGCGCGGAGGTGCTTCAGTCATGATGCGAGCCGTTCTGGAACAGTTGGTGCGCGGCGAGGATCTGTCGGGCGAGCGGATGCGTGCGGTGTTCGAGCAGCTCATGGCGGGCGAGTTGACCGATGCGCAGATCGCGGCGTTTCTGGCGGCGCTGGCGTGCAAGCGGCCGAGTTCGGAGGAGTTGGCGGCGGCGGCGGCGGTGATGCGCGAGAAGGTAACGACGGTGCCGGTGGGCGTGGACGCGATCGACACGTGCGGGACGGGCGGCGACGCGCGGAGCACGTTCAACGTTTCGACGTGCGCAGCGATCATCGCGGCGGGGGCGGGGGCGTACGTGGCCAAGCACGGGAACAAGACGAACACGCGGGTTTCGGGCAGCGCGGAGGCGTTTGCGGCGCTGGGGGTGAACATCGACGCCGAGGTGCCGGTCGTCGCGCGGTGCATCGAGGAGGCGCACGTGGGTTTTTGTTTCGCGATCAAGCTGCATCCGGCGATGAAGTACGCGGCGCCGGTGCGGCGTGCGATGGCGATCAAGACGATTTTCAATTTTCTGGGTCCGCTGACGAATCCGGCGCACGTGAAGCGTCAGGTGATCGGGGTGCCGAACGCGGACGAGACGGAGCTGGTGTGCGACGCGTTGCGGCGGCTTGGGGCGGAGCGTGCGATGGTGGTGCACGCGATGGAGCGGCTGTGCGACATTTCGATTGCCGGGCCGACGCGGATCAGCGAGCTTCGCGACGGGACGGTGCGGACGTACGTGACGCGGCCGGAGGAGCTAGGGCTTTCGGCGTCGAGTCTTGATGCGATCATGGTCGAGAGTCCCCAGCAGAGCGCGGAGCGGATCGGCGAGATTCTGGCGGGCAAGAAGGGTCCGTGCCGCGATATCGCGGCGGTCAACGCGGCGGCGGCGCTGGTGGTGGCCGGGTTGGCGGATGATCTGAAGACGGGTTTGAGGCTGGCGGTTGAGAGCATCGACTCCGGCGCGGCGAGGGCGGCGCTGGCGAGGCAGGTTGAGATTTCGAATGCTGGTTGAACACTGCCGGCGAGACCGTTCGGGCTGGTACGAACGGATTGGTCTCTTGTGGATGACCGGCTGGCGGTTGGCACAGTTGTTCTGTCATGATGGGTGGTGGTATGGAAAGCATGTCTAGCACAGCCGGGCGGTGGCGGGGGGTTTTGTTTGATTTTGATTATACGTTGGCGGATTCTTCGCCTGGGGTGATTGAGTGCGTCAATTTCGCGCTGCGTGAGATGGGGTTGGCGGCGGCGGCGGCGGAGCATATTCGGGCGACGATCGGGTACAGTCTGGCGGATGCGTTCGCGATATTGACGAATCGGTGCGATCCGCGGGCGGTGGAGGCGTTTGGGAAGTTGTTTCTGGAGCGATCGGAGCAGGTGATGGTGGATTTGACGCGGGTGTATCCGTGCGTGCCGGCGGTGGTCGGGCGGCTGAGGCGGGCGGGGTTGAAGCTGGCGGTGGTGTCGACGAAGTATCGGCGTCGGATCGAGGCGGTGCTGGCGCGGGAGAAGCTGGCGGATCAGTTCGATCTGGTGATCGGCGGGGATCAGGTCAAGCGGAGCAAGCCGGATCCGGAGGGTCTGTTGGCGGCGATGGCGCGGCTGGAGGTGGCGGAGCGGGCGTGTTTGTACGTGGGCGACAGCGTGGTGGACGTTCGGACGGCGAGGAACGCGGGTGTGGCGTTCGCGGCGGTGCTCAGCGGGGTGACGGAGCGTTCGGCGCTCGAGTCGGCTGGCGCGACGTGGATCATGGCGAGTCTTGAGGAACTGCCGGAGAGGCTTGAGGTCGCGGAGCGATGAGGGATGAGACGGCGGGAGCGACCCGTTACGCGTGGGTGATATTGGCGGTCGGGACGTTTGTGGTGTTTGGGTCGCTGGGGTTGGGGCGGTTCAGCTACACGGCGGTGCTGCCGGCGATGCAGGCGGGGCTGGCGATGGATTCGACGCAGGCTGGGACGCTGGCGACGGCGAACCTGGCGGGGTATCTGGCGTTGTCGGCGGTCGGCGGGGCGCTGGCGGTGCGGTTCGGGCCGCGGGCGGTGATCGCGACGGGATTGGCGGTGGCCGGGGCGGCGATGGTGCTGACGGGTTTTGCAGATGGATTTGTTTCGGCGGCGGTGTGGCGGGCGATGGCGGGTGTGGGAAGCGGGGCGAGCAACGTGCCGGTGATGGGGTTGCTGGCGGCGTGGTTCGCGCCGCAGCGGCGGGGGCTGGCGGCGGGGATCGGGGTGTCCGGGTCGTCGATCGGGCTGATCTTTGTCGGCTGGGCTGCGCCGCCGATTCTGGAGGCGTATGGCGAGGCGGGCTGGCGGGCGTGCTGGTTCGTGTTCGGGGCGATCACGCTGGGATTGGCGGCGGTGTCGGTGGCGCTGCTTCGGAATCGGCCTTCAAGCACGTCGGCGGCGAAGGCAGCGGTTTCGCCGGTGGCGTGGGGCAGCGTGTACCGGTCGGGGGCGGTGTGGCGGCTTGGGCTGGTGTACGTGGCGTTCGGTTTTTCGTACATTATCTATCTGACGTTTTTCGTCAAGTTTCTGATGGCGGAGGGCGGGTACCGTCCGTCGGAGGCGGGGGACCTGTACGCGGTGATCGGGTGGTTCAGTCTGTTGTGCGGACTGATCTGGGGGACGGTGTCGGACCGGATCGGACGGAAGTTTGCGTTGGCGGCGGTGTACCTGATCCACGCGGTGGCGTTCGCGTTGTTTCCCGCGTGGCCGAGCCCAGCGGGCTTTACGATCTCAGCGGTGCTGTTCGGGGTGTCGGCGTGGAGCATTCCGGCGATCATGGCGGCGGGATGCGGGGATTTGCTGGGCGGGCGATTGGCGCCGGCGGGGTTGGGGTTTATGACGCTGTTTTTCGGGATCGGTCAGACGGCGGCGCCCGGAGTGGCGGGGGCGATGGCGGACGCGGCGGGTTCGTTGATGCCGGCGTTCTGGCTGGCGGCGGGCGTGGCGTTGGCGGGCGCGGTGGGATCGCTGACGCTGCCGCGTTTTGCGGAGGGTTCAAAACGGTGAAGCCGGTGATCCTGTTCGATCTGGGCAATACGCTGGTGCGGTACTACCGGCGGAGCGAGTTCGCGGGGATTCTGGGGCGGTCGATCGCAGCGGTGGCGGACGTTTTGTCGGAGGCGGGATTGCCGGTGGCGGCGGGGGAGGAGCTGGGGCGTCGGGCGGATGCGGAGCGTTACGAGTCGATCGACCACGCGGTTCGGCCGCTGGAGGGGCGGCTGGGGCGGGTGTTCGGGTTCGATCCGGCGCGGGTGGAGGCGGAACTGGTGGATCGGGCGGCGCGGGCGTTTCTGGCGGAGACGTTCGCTCTCGCGCATCGTTACGAGGATGTAGTACCGGTACTTAGCAAGCTTAAGGAGCGACGCGTTCGGACGGCCATCATTTCGAACACACCGTGGGGCAGTCCGGCGCGGCTTTGGCGGGAGGAGTTGGGGCGGCATGGGCTTACCGATCTGGTGGATCGGGCGGTGTTTTGCGGGGAGGTGGGGTATCGCAAGCCGCACCCGGCAATTTTTCACTATGCGCTGGAGCGGCTTGGGGTCGGGCCGGAGGCGTGTTTGTTTGTGGGGGACGATCCGCGGTGGGACGTTGCGGGACCGCGGGCGGTGGGGATCGAGGCGGTCTTGATCGATCGGCTGGGGGAGTGGCCGGAGGCGGATGCGCCGCGGATCAGGACGCTTGAGGCGCTGTTGGATCAGTCGTCGCGGGGGTCGGAGGGCTGATCGAGGTCATCGTCGGGGGGGACTTTGACGCGGCGGCCGGATTCGGCCCACGGGTCGTAGAATGGGGTCTCGGATGGCTTGACGTCGGCGATCTGGCGGTAGCGCATGGCGAAGCGTCGGGCGGCGAGGAGGAAGACCACGGTGCCGAAGAGTCCCAGCAGGATCAGGACAGTGACCCAGAAGAGTCCGAGGGCGCGGGCCTTGGCCTGTTCGGGACTGACGGCGGGTTGCGTCGTAACGGAGGCGGGGGCTTGGACTTCCGGGCGGGTGGGGGCCGGCTGGCGCAGGTAGAGCCACAGCGGCACGGCCAGGAGGATCAGCCCGAGGCCGATCAGGGACCAGCCGCAGAGCCGCCGTCGGGGGGAGATTTGCAGATTGTCATCGGTATCGTTCCGCATCGGTCACCTCAGCGTTCGCGCCGGATCACTCTACCGGGATTTTACGGGTCTCGTCAAAGGAAAAGAGGCGGAGCATGAGCGTATTTGCAGCCCTATCACCGGCGCTGAGTAACGCGACGGTGGACGCCGCTCCCGCACGATTGGAGATTGCATCTCCTAGAAGTACAGGTCGCGTTGGTCGGAGGATTTGATCTGGTGGAGGCGTTCCTTGAGTTTGGCTTTGATGTTTTCGTCGTCGAGTTTTTCGATTTCCTCGGCGATGAGTTTTTCGCCGGCTGCGCGGGTTTCGGGGGATGAGTAGTCGACGAGGTACTCCATGAGGGTGGTCAGGGCGTTTGGGGTGCAGAAGCGTTTGATGAAGCCTGGGATGGCGAACTCCATGAAGTGTTCGCCGGTACGTCCGACGCGGTAGCAGGCGGTGCAGAAGCTTGGGATGTAGCCGTCGGAGACGAGTTCGCGCATGACGGTGTCGAGGGGGCGGATGTCGCCGAGGGAGAACTGTTCGCGGTCCATCTGCTGGGCGTCGCCGGCTTCGGTGTAACCGGCGAGTTCGATTCGGCTTCCGGCATCGATCTGGGAGACGCCGAAGGCCATGACCTCGCGGCGGAGTCTGGCGTTTTCGCGGGCGGTGAGGATCAGGCCGGTGTAGGGGACGGAGAGGCGGAGGACGGCGATGAGGCGCTTGAAGTCGTGGTCGTTGACGAGGGGCAGGCCGTCGAGGGAGACTCCGGAGGCCGGCTGGAGTCGCGGGAAGCTGATGGTGTGCGGGCCGACGCCGTAGTGTTTCTGGAGGTGGAGGGCGTGGGTGACGAGGGCGAGGGTTTCGAAGCGCCAGTCGGCGAGGCCGAAGAGGGCGCCGAGTCCGACGTCGTCGATTCCGGCTTCCATGGCGCGGCTGAGGGCGTCGAGTCGCCAGAGGTAGTCGCCCTTGCGGGTTTTGGCGGGATGGAGGGCGGCGTAGGCGGCGTGGTGGTAGGTTTCCTGGAAGATCTGGTAGGTTCCGATGCCGGATTCCTTGACGATGCGGAAGCCTTCGTGGTCCTGGGGGGCGGCGTTGATGTTGACGCGGCGGATTTCGCCGTGGCCTTCCTTGGTCTGGTAGACGGTTCGGACGCAGTCGGCGATGAAGCGTGCGTCGTATTTGGGGTGTTCGCCCCAGACGAGGATGAGGCGTTTGTGTCCGCGGCGGATGAGGGCGAGGACCTGGTTTCTCAGGTCGTCGAGGCTGAGGGTTCGGCGGAGGGCATCGCGGTTGGAGACGCGGAATCCGCAGTAGGCGCAGTCGTTGACGCACTCGTTTCCGATGTAGAGTGGGGCGAAGAGGACGATGCGGTTGCCGTAGACGTTTCGTTTGAGCTGTCGGGCGGCTTCGAAGATCTGTTCGATGGTTTGCGGGTCGTCGGCGCGGAGCAGGACGGCAGTGTCATCGGGGTTCAGGGCCTGCTTGTCGAGGCTTTTGGCCAGGACGTCGCGGACCTGGGTTGGATCGGGCGGGCCGGCCTGGAGCATTGCGGCGAGAGCGTCGTCGTCGATGAAGTCGGCAGCGGTTTTACTGAAGGTCATAGCGGGTAGAGCGGCCACGGGATTATCCTCCTGTCTCGGCCTGGCGGGCCGATGAAGCGTTGGTTTGTCGTTTGGAGTCGCCGCGTCCGGCGCCGACGGTGCGGCCGATGTCGTGGATCCGGCTTCGCAGTCGCAGGTGGAAGTCATCGGGACTTTCCTGCAGGCAGGCCTTGGCCGGGTAGATTTCGTAGAGCGGGCGGTAGCGGAGGGGGGTGAGGTTGGGCATGACGACGTTGGCTCCGCGGACGAGGCCCAGTTCGCGGCCGTTGGCCTGGTTGACGGTGGCCAGAGCGGTGGTGCTTGGGATGTTGGCCCACGGGCAGGCGAGGCGTGCGAGGGCGACGGCCTTGTAGGTGGTGATCTCGTCGTTGGGCACCTGCCGGTCCGGCGGCAGGCGCAGTTGCGACGCCATCTGGGCGAGCGGGGTGTCCGGATGCGGGAGCCACGGTCCGACGCCGATCATGTGCAGGCGAAGTTCGCGGAACATCGCGATATCGTCGGCGAGGTCGTCGTAGGACTGGCCGGGGATGCCGACCATCACGCCGCTGCCGACCTCGTAGCCGAGCTGGTCGAGCCGTCGGAGGATGGCGATGCGGTCGGAGGGGCGGTTGTTCAGGTCGGGGTGGATGATTTTGTAGAGTTTGGGATTGGAGGTTTCGAACCGCAGGAGGTAGCGGTCGGCCCCGGCCTGGCGCCAGGCGACCAGGTCCTGGTCGGGGCGTTCGCCGAGGCTGAGGGTCACGGCCAGGGGGGTGTCGGATTTGATCTGGCGGATCAGGCGGGCCAGGCGGTCGGTTTCGACGCCGTAGTCTTCGCCGGCCTGCATGACGACGGTGCCGTAGCCGAGTTGGACGGCGTGGGCGGCGCAGTCGAGGATTTCCCGGTCGGTGAGGCGGTAGCGTTCGATTTTGGCGTTGGGAGCGCGCAGGCCGCAGTAGAGGCAGGATCGGGCGCAGACGTTGGAGATTTCGATCAGTCCGCGAAGGTGGACCTGGTCGCCGACGGCGCGACGGCGCACATTGTCCGCACGGCGCCAGAGTTCTTCGAGGCGCTGTTCATTCGTCTCGCGGAGCCAGTAGAGTATCTCGTTTCGGTCCATCGTTTGCGTTTTCGCGTCGCGGGCTGCGGTTGAGGGTGACGGTGAAGGTGCTTCCCTCGCCGGGCTGGCTGACCACCGCCGCTTCGCCGCCGTAGAGGGCGGCGAGCTTGCGGACAATCGAGAGGCCCAATCCGCTGCCCAGGATGTTTCGGGTTTTTTCGTTTTTGATCCGGACGAAATCCTGGAAGAGGCGGTCGGCCTCTTCGTGGGTCATGCCGATCCCGGTATCGGAGACGGCGATGGCCACCCGGTCATCCCGCGGCTGGAGGCACACATCGACCCGGCCACCGTCCTTATTATATTTTACCGCATTGGAGACGAGGTTATTAAGAATAATTTCGATCTCGCCCCGATCGGCCTTCATGGGGAGGGGGTCGGGGGCGTCGAGGTGGATGGCGATGTTTCGCTGGGCGGCGGCGGGCGTGGCGGTGTCGATGGCGGTGCGGGCGATTTCGGTCAGGTTCAGGTCGAGCAGTTCGCGTTGTTTTTTGCCGGATTCGATGCGGGTCAGGTCGAGCAGGTCGACGATGAGCTTCCGCATGCCGTCGAGTCTGACGATGGATCGTTCGAGCATGTTGTCGTAGACGGCTTGGTCGTTGCCGGCGGCCTTGTCGCGGACGATTCGCAGGTAGCCTTCGATGGCGCCGAGGGGGGCTTTGAGTTCGTGGGCGAGGACGGAGATGAACTGGAAGCGGACCTGTCGTTTTTCCTCAGCGAGTCGCCGGGCCTGCTGCTGGAGGATCAGGTGCTCGGCGGCTTTGCGGACGGTGTTTTTGAGTTCGTTGGGGGTGAAGGGTTTGGCGAGGAAGTCGTAGGCTCCGCGTTTGATGGCGGTGACGGCGGTTTCAAGGGAGGCGTAGGCGGTGATCATGACGGTGAGGGGTTTTTCCTCTTTGGAGGCGATAGCTTGGAGGAGATCGAGGCCGCTCATGCCCGGCAGCTTGTAGTCGAGCAGGAGGATGTCGGGGCGGGCCTGTTCGATCATGTCGCGGGCCTGTTCGGCGGTTTCGGCCTGGGCGACGTCGAAGCGGACCTGGCCATTGATGTCGGGGACGGCGACGGCGTAGTCGCCCAGGGCGCGGGCAACGCCGAGGCGCATTCCCATCTCATCGTCGACGACCAGCACGTTGAGGGTGTCCATGTTCGCTCCTTGGGCCGTCGGTTACGGCAACAGCCCTTCGATTTCCTCGGCCAGCCTGACCGGATCGACGGGTTTGTCCAGGAACTTCTGGACGGGCATCCACGCCTCGTCGGGGACGAATCGGAAGGGGGCGCCAGTTTTTTCGTGGATGGCGGAGAGCATGACCAAGGGGAGGTCGGGGGCATGTTCGTGGATTTCGCGGGCGAGTTCGAGGCCGGCGGTCTGGGACTCCATCATGATGTCCAGGACCACCAGGTCCGGCCGCTGCCGGTTCAGGATCGCGCGGGCCTCGTCGGCGGAGTAGGCCCCGGTCACCGCATGTCCACGGCTCTCCAACACCGCCTTGTTCATGGCGATGATGTCCACGTCGTCATCCACCAGAAGAATATTGGCCATCGAACTCCTGCCTTTCGCTCGCGTCGCCCCCGGATCGGGCGACCGGACCGCTTGAAAACCCTTGTTTCTAGCCGATCGGCGTCGCCACCGCAACCGGATACTACTCCTGCTGGCCTTTTCGGGGCAGAATGACGGTGAAGGTGGTGCCGGTGGGTCCGTCGGCGGGGTCGGCGTTGGACTCCACGGTGATGTCGCCGCGGTGCATCTTGATCACGCCGTAGGCGACGGCGAGTCCGAGTCCGGTGCCTTTTCCGATCTGCTTGGTGGTGTAAAACGGTTCGAATATTTTCGAGAGCCTGTCTTTGGCAATGCCCACGCCGGTGTCGGTGACGGCGACGGAGACTTTGTCGGCGTCGCCGCGGGTGACGATTCGCAGGGTTCCGCCGTTGGGCATGGCGGCGTAGGCGTTGGTGATGAGGTTGGTGAGGACCTGGATGACCTGGTCGCGGTCGAGTTCGGCGGTTGGGTCATCGAGTTCGTGCTCGGACCAGACCATGATGTTCTCGGGGGGCGGGACGGTTCGCAGGCTGCGGTCGACCAGTTCGGTGACGTCGGTCGGCTGGAGTACGACCTTGTTTTGTCGGGCGAAGTGGAGGAGTCCCTGGACGATTTTTTTGCATCGGTCGGCCTGGTCGACGATCATGGAGAGGTCGTCCTTGAGGCGGTGGTCGGCGTTTGCTTCGTCGAGCAGGAGGTGGGAGTACATGAGGACGACGCCGAGGGGGTTGTTGATTTCGTGGGCGATTCCGGCGGCGAGTTGGCCCATGCTGGCGAGTTTTTCGGAGTGCATGAGGGCCTCCTGGACGCTGGCGAGCTGTTCGTTGGAGACGGCGAGTTCCTTGATGGTTCGACGGAGCTGGTCGATGGTGTAGGGCAGGCACATTTCGCTTTCGGCGAGGCCCTTGTAGATGGCGATGGCGTGTTCGCGGCAGGAGTCGTAGCCGCAGGCCCCGCAGTTGAGTTCCTCTTCGGGGGCGAACTTGCCCATTCGGGCGAGGATTTCGCCGATGTCGTGGTCGGAGGGGGCGGGGATCCGCTGATCGTCGGGCGAATAGCGTCGGGTGAGGTCGAGGTCGTCGAAGCTTTCGAGGGTTTGGCGGAATTCTCGCGGGTCGATGGATTCGGCGCGTTGTCGGACGAATTCGCTGACGCGGGCGCGTCGGGCGTAGAGGGGGAGCGGGGCGGACATGCCGGGCCCCATGATGCAGCCGTTGCAGCAGAGGATTTCGAGGAGTTTGGCCTCGAAGGCTCCGGAGGCGAACTCCTTGATGGCTTCGACGAAGTCCTGTCGTCCGTCGGCGGTGATGATCTGGCCGGCCATGAGGTCTTCGCGGAGGTCGGCGGCCTGGAGGAGTCCGCGGCTGATGGGGAAGAGGGCGCCAAGGCCGGAGTGCGGCGGGTCGAAGTCGGAATCCTGGACCTGGTCGGGTGTGACACCCTCGGTTTCGAGGAGGCTGCGGAGTTCCTGGAAGGTCAGGACGGCGTCGATTTCGCCGGGGACGTGGGGGCTGGCGGCCTCCTGTTTTTTAGAGACGCATGGTCCGATGAAGACGATTCGGAGGTCCGGGCCGTGGAGGCGTTTGAGGCATCGTGAGATGGCGACGGCGGGCGAGACGATGGGGGCGAGGTTCGGGACGAGGTCGGGGTGGTAGCGTTCGACGTAGGCGACGACGGCCGGGCAGGGCGTGGAGATGTAGCGTCGGCCGTCCCTGGCGTTCAGGAGTCGGCGGTATCGGTCGGCGACGAGGTCGGCTCCGAAGGCGACCTCGGCGACGAGGCCGAAGCCGAGCTTGCGGAGCATGCCGACCACGCGGAAGGGTCCGAGGTCGACGAACTCAGCGGGGAAGCTGGGGGCCAGGCAGGCGGCCACCTTCGCTCCGGAGTCGAGCAGTTGCCGGACTTGCGGGATGGAGGAGACGACCTGCTTGGCGTCCTGGCTGCAGACCCTTACGCAGTTGCCGCAACCGATGCACCGTTCGGGGAGGATTTCGGCCTGTCCGTTGGCGATTCGGATGGCCTTGGCCGGGCATTCGCGGACGCACGTGTAGCAGACACGGCATCGTTCCGGCACGGTCTCGATGAAACGGCCTGACTGCATGGCTCCTGCCTCACGGGTGATGATGCTCCGTCTGACCTGCGGGTTCCTTGAGCAGGCGTCGGATTTCGGCGCGAAGCTGGTCGGGCCGGACCGGCTTGTCGAGGACCTTGTCGACCTTCAGCCAGGCCTGGGACTCGGCGGAGGGGGTGGCGAAGTTGATTCCCGTACTGGCGGCGACGGCGGTCAGCAGGATGATCGGGGTTTGGGGGTAAAGCTGTTTGAAGGAATGGCTGAGGACGAATCCCGAGTCCATCTGCTCCATCATGAGGTCGAAGACGGCCAGGTCGGGCCGGACGCTCAGGAGTTTTTCCTCAGCGTCTTCGGTTCCGACGGCGGTGACGACGTCGTAGCCGGCGGCGTTGAGGGTGAGTCGCATCTGTTCGACGAAATCGGGGTCGTCGTCCACCACGAAGATAGTTTTTTTATCGCTCATGACCGCTCCTTGGTTGATGTTGTTCGGCCGGCCGGTGTGGGCCTAGACCAGATCGTCCCTTTTGGTGTAGTGGGTGTGCAGCAGGCGATGGCTGACCTCGCCGAGAGGCTTGCCGAGGAATTCGTCGTAGAGCCGGGTGACCCACTGGTTGCGGTGGCTGACCCGCACGGACTCGGCCTGGTCGATGCGGTAGAGGCCCCGCATGCGTGCCGCGATGGCTTCGGGGTCGGCGCCGAGGGGCTGGCCGCCGCCGTTGATGCATCCGCCCGGGCAGGTCATGACCTCGATGAAGTGCAGGTCGTTTCGTCCGGCGCGGACCTGGTCGAGGATGTTGCGGGCGTTCTGGAGTCCGCTGACGACGGCGGCTCCGACTTCGAGGTCGCCGATCTTAGCCCGCAGTTCCTTGCATCCCTTCATGCCGCGCAGCGGCTGGATCTTGAGTTCGTCCATTTCCTTGCCGGTGATCAAGAAGTGGGCGGAGCGGACGGCGGCCTCCATGACGCCGCCGGAGGCCCCGAAGATCTTGCCGGCGGTGGTTCGTTCGCCGAAGGGGGTGTCGGGGGTTTCGGGTTCGAGGGCGGTGATGTCGAGGCCGAACATGCGGATGAGTTGGCCCAGTTCGCGGGTGGTCAGGACGTAGTCGACGTCCGGGACGTGGTTGGGGGCCATTTCGGGCCGGCTGCACTCGAACTTTTTGGCGGTGCAGGGCATGATGGAGACGCTGACGATGCGGTCGGGATCGAGGCCTTCGCGTTGGGCGAAGAAGCTCTTGATGACCGCGCCCATCATCTGCTGGGGGCTCTTGCAGCTCGAGACGTTGGGGATGAAGTCGGGATAGAACTGTTCGAGGAACTTGATCCATCCGGGCGAGCAGCTGGTGAGCATGGGCAGTACGCCGCCGGTCTGGATGCGGTGGACCAGCTCGGAGCCTTCCTCCATGATGGTCAGGTCGGCGGTGAAGCTGGTGTCGAAGACGCGGTCGAAGCCGAGTCGGCGGAGGGCGGCGACCATCATGCCGTCGACGTCCTTGCCCGGCTTGACGCCGAATTCCTCGCCGAGGGAGACGGAGACGGCGGGGGCGTGCTGGACGACGACCGTTTTGGTCGGGTCGGAGAGGGCGGCGACGACCTCGTTGAGGTAGGAGTGCTCGCTGAGGGCGCCGGTGGGGCAGACGAGGATGCACTGTCCGCAGTTGACGCAGGTGGAGAGGTTCAGGCCGTCATCGAAGGCGGTGCCGACGAAGGCGCGGCTTCCGCGGCCGACGAAGTCGATGGCGGAAACTCCCTGGATTTCCTCACAGACGCGGACGCAGCGGCCGCAGAGGATGCATTTGGCCGGGTCGCGGATGATGGAGGGACTGGAGACGTCCATGGTTTCGCGGCTCTTGACTCCCTGGTAGGTCCGCTGGCGGACGCCGAGTTCCTGGGCGAGGCTCTGGAGCTCGCACTTGCCGTTGCGGGCACAGTAGAGGCAGTCGTCCGGGTGGTTGCTCAGAAGCAGTTCGACGATGGTTTTTCGGGCGTCGAGCACCTTCGGACTGCGGGTTTTGATCTTCATGTTCGGCGAGACCGGGAAGGAGCAGGAGGGCACCAGGTTGGGGTTGCCTTCGAGCTCGACCACGCACATCCGGCAGGCTCCGGTCGGGGGCAGGCCCTCGACATGGCACAGGGTGGGCACGTGGATTCCCTGGCGTTTGACCGCGCTGAGGATGGTTTCACCCTCATTGGCTTCGATCGTTCGACCGTCAACTTCAAGCGTAATCATTCAAGCACCTCGACTAGTCTGTGATTATCCGCACGTCACTGGGGTTGGGTGAATTCCAGGTCGCACCGCAGGCAGCGCCGGGCCTCGCCGACGGCCGACGGCTCGTCCAAGGAGAGTTCGACCTCGGTGAAGCACTTGCAGCGTCGTTCGACCGGCAGGTGTGGGATTTCGACGCGGGCCGCGGTGGACCCGTCGTCCTCTTCCTGCTGCATTTCGGTCGGCGGCACGTAGACCGAGGGGAGTTTGACCTTGGTGAGCGTCTTGAGCAGTTTGCCCGAGAGGTAGCGGTCGATCATGAGGGCCGCCTTCTTGCCGGCGGCGACCGCGGCGATGACGGTGCTGGGTCCGGTGACGATATCGCCGCCGCCGAAGACGCCGGGCCTTTTGGTGGACCAGGATTCGGCGCTGATGGCGAGGGTGCCCCAGCGGGTCTGGTCGAGTCCTTCGATCGCCTCTTTTTCGGGCTCTTCGCTGATGGCCACGATGAGGGTGTCGAGTTCGACGTCGAACTCGCTGCCGGGGATCGGGACGGGTTTCTGCCGGCCGGAGGCGTCGCGTTCGCCGAGCTTGTTGCGGATGAAGCGGACGCCGCGGAGCTTGCCGTTTTCGACGCGGAGGGCGACCGGGGCGACGAGCTCGTCGATGGTGATGCCTTCGGCGAGTCCGGCTTCGATTTCCTCGGCGTAGGCGGGCATTTCCTGCCGCGTGCGTCGGTAGAACATGGCGACGCTCTGGACACCCGGCTGACGGAAGGCGACGCGTGCGGCGTCCATGGCGGAGTTGCCGCCGCCGATGATTCCGACGCGTCCGCGACCGAGGGCCTTGCCTTCAAGGTTGTGGGCCTTGAGGAACTTGATGCCGGGGATGATTCCTTCGGCATCCTCGCCGTCGAGTTCGAGGCGTTTGCTCTGGTGGGAGCCGGCGGCGATGAAGACGGCTTTGAACTCGTTTTCCATGAGGCCGTCGATGGTCAGTTCGCGGCCGAGGGCCAGGCCGTGGCGGACCTCGATGTTCTCGTTGAGGAGGGCGTCGATTTCCTTCTTGAGGATCTCGCGAGGCAGGCGGTAGGCCGGGATGGCCCCGACGAGCATGCCGCCGAGTTGGGCTTCGCGTTCGAAGATGGTGACCTTGTGTCCGAGCAGCGAGAGGTAGTGGGCGGCGGTCAGTCCGGCCGGTCCACCGCCGATCACCGCGACCTTGGCCGCGTCGGAGCGCTCGCGGACGACGGCGGGCGGGGCGGCGCTGGGATCGACGCGATCGACGACGAAGCGCTTCAGGGCCCGGACCGCCACCGGATCGCCGCCGGTGACTCCCGACCGGCACGCCTGCTCGCAGGGATGATGGCAGACGCGGGCGCAGGCGGACGGGAAGGGGTTGGCCTGGCGGATGACGCGGTAGGCGTCTTCGTATTCGCCGCGGCCGATGTGGGCGACGTATCGCCAGACCTCGGTGCCGACCGGGCAGGCGTTTTCGCACGGAGCGCCGACGAGTTCGCGGCAGGAGCCGGCGGGGCAGCGGCGTTCGTAGATGTGGGCTTCGTACTCGTCGCGGAACCACTGGAGGGTGCTGAGCACCGGGTTCGGCGCGGTCTGGCCGAGTCCGCAGAGGCTGGTGGCCTTGATGGTCTCGGCGAGTTTCTTGAGGTACATCACGCCCTGCATGCGGAGGAGGGCGTCGGTGTCGTCCTCCTGTCGGCGCGGTCGGCAGATGGCCCGCAGGATGCCGAGCATGCGGCGGGTGCCTTCGCGGCAGGGGATGCACTTGCCGCAGCTCTCGCTCTGGATGAACTCCATGAAGTACTTGGCGAAGTCGACCATGCAGGTCGACTCATCGACGACGACCAGGCCGCCGGAGCCCATGATGGTGCCGAACTTCTTGAGGGCTTCGTAGTCGGTCGGGATGTCGAGGTGGGCCTCCGGGACGCAGCCGCCGGAGGGGCCGCCGATCTGGACGGCTTTGCACCGCTTGTTGTTGGCGATGCCGCCGCCGATGTCGAAGACGACCTGGCGGAGGGTGGTGCCCATGGGGACTTCGACCAGGCCGGTGCGTCGGACCATGCCGGAGAGGGCGAAGACCTTGGTGCCCTTGCTGCCCGGGGTGCCCATGGAGGCGAACCACTCGGCTCCGCGCTCGAGGATCAGCGGGAGGTTGGAGAGGGTCTCGACGTTGTTGATGACGGTCGGCTTGCCGAAGAGGCCCTGGACGGCGGGGAACGGCGGACGGGGTCGCGGCATGCCGCGTTTGCCCTCGATCGAGTGGATCAGGGCGGTTTCCTCGCCGCAGACGAACGCGCCGGCGCCCATCTTGATGATGATTTCTAGGTTCGTGCCGCTTTCGAGGATGTTCTCGCCGAGCAGGCCGTAGGCCCGGGCCTGGGCGATGGCCTCCTTGAGTCGGCGGATGGCCAGGGGGTATTCGGCGCGGATGTAGATGTAGGCCTTGGTGGCCCCGATGGCGTAGGCGGCGATCAGCATGCCTTCGAGGAGGCGGTGCGGGTCGCTCTCGCCGACGGCGCGGTCCATGAATGCGCCGGGGTCGCCTTCATCGGCGTTGCAGATGAGGTACTTCTGGCCGCCCTGTGCGGCGAGGGCGAACTTCCACTTTTTGCCGGTGGGGAAACCGCCGCCGCCGCGGCCGCGCAGGCCGCTGGCTTCGACGAGGTCGCAGACCTCATCGCGGGTCATGGTGCGGAGGGTCTGAGCGGCGGCTGAGTACCCGCCGCGGGCGATGTACTCGTCGATGTTGGTCGGGTCGATGATGCCGCTGGCGGCCAGGACGACCCGCCGCTGGGCGGAGAGGAACGGATGCTCGTCGAGGAAGGGGACGTCGTCCCAGACCTGGAGTCCGGGGTCTCGGAACTGTCCGAGCACCGCGGCGGTCGGGACCTGGCCCTTTTTGAGCATGGCGTCGAGGATCGCCGAGACGTTTTCGGCGGTGACGTTGCGGAAGCTGACTCGGGCCTTGCCGGGGAGCTGGACGTCGACGATGGGCTCTTCGGAGCAGAGGCCGACGCAGCCGACCTCGACCACTTCGACGTTGAGCGAGGCGGACGCGAGGTATTCGCGGATGGCGGCCAGGGTTTTGCCGGCTCCGGCGCCGAGGCCGCAGGTGCCGGTACCGACGTAGAGGACCGGGCGGGCGACCCGCTGACGGCGGAGGCCGGCCAGGAGGTCGGCAAGGGCCTGTTCTCCGGCCGACTGCGCCTTGCCGAAGGGTCCGCTTTTGAGGCCCGCGATCAGTTCGGGCCACGGCATCCTCGGTTCTTCCCAACAACGATTCGTCAGTGTGGAATTGCTTGCGTTAGACTTGGGCATGATTGGACACCTTACTCCGATACTCCTGGATGACCTTCGCCAGTTTCTGCGGCGTGACTTTGGCGTAGAACTCACCGTTGATGTTGACGACCGGGGCCAGTCCGCAGGCCCCCATGCAGGCGACGACTTCGAGGCTGAACAGTCCGTCGCGGGTGGTCTGGCCGGGCTTGATCTTGAGCACCTTCATGACCATTTCGAGGTTCTTGAGGGAGCCTTTGACGTGGCAGGCGGTGCCGCGGCAGACCTGGACGTGGAAGCGTCCCGGCTGATTGAAGCGGAACTGGTTGTAGAACGTCGCCACCCCGTAGATCTTGCTGGTCGGCAGACCCAAATGGCGTCCGATCCGCTGGACCGTTTCCCGCGAGAGAAACCCTTCCGCTTCCTGGACTTCCTGCAGGATGGGGATCAGCATCTCCCGTTTCGCCGACGGGTACTTTTCCAAAATGCTTTCGACCTCGGTCATACTCACCTTGCCATCTCCTTCTTCGGTGCACCACGACGGGCAAAGAATGCCACTTTTTCAAGGGACACGGTGATGTCCATAGTTTCCACGTAGATATCGGGTCGGACGCGGAGGGCGGCGGGGGCGAAATTGAGGATTCCGCGGACGCCGGCGCCGACGAGTCGGTCGGCGACTTCCTGTGCCTCGGTGGCGGGGACGGTAATGATTCCCACTTCGATTCGATTATTGCGGACCACTTGGGCAATATCTTCGACGGGATAGCATCGGCAGCCCTGGATGACCCGGTTGGTCTTGTAGTGATCGCTGTCGAAGGCGGCGACGATGGAGAGTCGCGGTCGTCGGCCGGCGAAGAAGGCGAGGATGGCCCGTCCGAGGTTTCCGACGCCGACGAGGGCGGCGTTTTGTCCTTCGGGGGCGTCGAGGTGGGCGCCGATACTGGCGAGGAGGGCGGAGACGTCGTAGCCGCGGGTGGGGGTACCGGAGTATCCGACGGCCATCAGGTCGCGGCGGACCTGGGCGGCTGTGCATCCGGCCATGGAGGCCAACTGGTGCGAGTAGACGCTCTGGACGCCGCTATCGCGCAGGCCGTGCAAAAGACGGCGGTAGACACTTAGACGACCTATAACTCTGTCGGACATCACGCCACTGCAAGCTCAGCTTATGCGTCTCGGGCATCACACGGTGGTGTGTGAAAATTGTCACATCGTTACATTATTCACAGTAGCAAATCCATCGGCTTTTTTCAAGGCCTTCGGGCAAAAAAAAAACGGAGGAAGAGCGGGGGCGGTCGCCCATGCTGCCTGTAACTACTTTATCAACAGCAGTTTATAGCAATGATAAAAAAATGCATTTTTTAGGGTCTTTCGGGTTCCGCTGGGGCGGGTTTCCGCCGCGTGGGGCGTTTCATTGCCATGGGGCGGCGGGTGGTGCTATAATGCAGTGGGGAGAGTCGATGATCCAGAGCGGGGGAGACCCATGGCCCAGCCAATCGAAGAGGTGGAACGGAAGCTGATGAACGACCACCCGGACCACCGGAATCACCTGTGCGAACTGGCGCGACAGCGGGAGATGGCCCGGATCGGTCAACTGGCGCGGGGCGCCCGGTACGTCTGCCACATTTGCGGTCGGGCGGCGGCCCGGGCGGAGAACCTCTGCGAGCCGGTGGAGATCTCGTCAGCGGGGTAGGCACATCCGTCGCCGGCGGCGGCTTGAATCGTCCTAAGTGGCTTCGATCCAAGGCTCTGCGCTTGGGGGCGGGGAGGCGGGGGCAAAAATTCGTTTGCGAATCGGGGCGGGATGCGGCATGGTATAGTCTTTTTCCGCTTTGACCGGCCGCCGGCCGCACACGCATGCGAAGGATGGACTGATGAGACGGTACGACAACAGTTCGCGGGTCGAGCAGATCGCCCTGGAGCGATCGGGCAAGCCGTTTTGCTATGGCCCGACCGAGAAGATGAAGGTGGTTGAGGTGCCGGACTTTCCGAGTCTCGGCAAGCTGACCGCATTGCGGTTCATCGAGTGGCTCGGGCGTAATCCGGAGGGCGTGGTTTCGCTGCCGACGGGCAAGACGCCGGAGCACTTTATCAAATGGACGATCCACTTTCTGGAGAACTGGGAGAAGCGGGCGGTCCAGAAGGAGCTGGGCGGCTGGGGCATTGAGCCGGGCCACAAGCCGAAGATGAATTCGTACGTCTTCGTGCAGATCGACGAGTTCTACCCGATGAACCCGGCGCAGGAGAACAGCTTCGCGCACTACATTCAGCGGTTTTACATCAAGCAGTTCGGTTTCGACCGCCGCAAGGCGCTGCTGCTGGACACGTGGAAGGTGGGGGCACCGGCGGGCCGCGATCTGGGTTTCGTTTTTCCCAGCGGGGAGGTGGACCTTTCGCTTCGGTACCGCAGTCCGTCCAGCGAGCTGGAGCAGCTTCAGTACGCGGCGATCACGGCGGCCGACCAGCAGGCGATGGAGTACGAGGCGAAGGTCCGGGAGCTGGGCGGGATCGGTTTTTTCCTGGGCGGGATCGGCCCGGACGGTCACATCGGCTTTAACATCCGCGGTTCGGACCACTACGTGACGACGAGCCTGACGCAGATCAACTACGAGACGGCGGCGGCGGCGGCGACGGACCTGGGCGGGATCGAGATCGCGCGTCAGAAGGCGGTGATCACGATCGGCCTGCGGACGATCACGTGCAATCCGGACGCGGTGGCGATCGTGACGGCGGCGGGCGAAAGCAAGGCGAAGGTGGTCAAGGACGCGGTGGAGAGCGGGCCGTCGGTGCTGTATCCGGCGACGAGCCTGCAGGAGCTGGACGGGGCGCGGTTCTACCTGACGCAAGGGGCGGCGAAGCTGCTGGTCGAGCGGCGATACCAGGAGCTGGCGGCCCTGCCGCAACTGCCATACGAGGCGGCGGAGCAGATTCTGATCGACGTGGCGTTCCAGCAGAAGAAGCCGATGGCGCAGTTGCGCGACGAGGATCTGGCGGCCGACCGGCTGGGGAGCCTGTTGGTCGGGCAGCGCGGGAAGCCGACGAACCTGATCAGCGAGGCCTACGTGGACCTTTCGGATCGGATCGCCCGGGGGCTTGAGCCGCTTCGCGACTGCCGGTTTCTGCACACGGCGCCGCACCACGACGACATCATGCTCGGGTATCTGCCGTACATGCTGCACCTGGTCCGCGAGCCGCAGAGTTCGCATTTTTTCGCGACCCTCACCAGCGGGTTCACCTCGGTGACCAACGGGTACACGATGGGGCATTTGCAGAACCTCGACGGATATCTGGATCGCGGGGACTTCGCGGGCCTGCTGGAGGAGGGGTACTTCGCTCCCCACGACCCGGTGGCCCGCAACCGCGACGTGTACCAGTACCTGGACGGGGTGGCGGCGAACAGTCCGGAGATGCAGATCGAGGGCGAGGCGCGGCGGATGCTGCGCAACCTGGTCGAGTTGACGAACGAGACGGACGTGCGGACGATCCGCAAGGAGATCAAGAAGTACCGCGACTACTTCGATTCGGCGTATCCGGGCAAGAAGGATCCGCCGTTCGTGCAGATGCTCAAGGGGATGATTCGGGAGTGGGAGGAGGAGCTGCTCTGGAGCCATCTGGGGTTCAACTGCGATCACATTTTCCACCTGCGGCTGGGGTTCTACACGGGCGACATTTTCACGCCGCAGCCGGAATGGGAGCGTGACGTGAAGCCCGTGCTGGCGCTGCTGGAGAGGCTGGATCCGGATATCATCACGGTCGCCCTGGACCCGGAGGCCAGCGGGCCGGACACGCACTACAAGGTACTCCAGACGATTTCGGAGGCGCTGAAGGCGTACCTGAAGAGCCGCCGCAAGAAGCGGGTGACGATCTGGGGCTACCGGAACGTCTGGTACCGCTTCCACCCGTCGGAGGCGAACCTGATCGTTCCGGTGTCGATGAACTCGCTGGCGATCACCCGCAGCGCGTTCCACATCTGTTTCGGGTCGCAGCGGAGCGCCTCGTTCCCGAGCTACGAGTACGACGGTCCGTTCTGCGATCTGGCCCAGAAGATCTGGGTGGAGCAGTTTTCGGTGCTCAAGACGTGCGTGGGGCGTGATTTCTTCTATAACAATGCGTCGCCGCGTCTGCGGGCGTCCCGCGGGCTGAACTTCATCAAGGCGATGAGTCCGGATGAGTTCTTCGAGCAGGCCCAGTCGCTCAAGAAGCTGATGGAGAGCCAGCCGCAGTAGATGTTTTTCGGCGGACGACGAGCGGTCCGCTTTATAGGATTAGACAGGAGCCGAGACATGACGATGTTTGACGAGATTCAGATATCCAAGGCGATCGCCGAGGCGTACCACCGGAAGGTGTTGAACCACCTGGCGAGCGACGTGATCATCGTGGGGGCCGGTCCGTCGGGGTTGACGGCGGCGTACTATCTGGCGCGGTCGGGGTTGAAGGTGACGGTGATGGAGAAGCGTCTGTCGCCGGGCGGCGGGATCTGGGGCGGCGGGATGGCGATGAATGAGGTGGTCCTTCAGGAGGAGGCGCTCCAGATTGCCGACGAGTTCGGCATCCGCCACGTTCGGACGGCGGAGGGCCTGCACACCGCGGACTCGGTGGAGTTGGCGTGCGCGTTGTGCCTCAAGGCCCTTCAGGCCGGGGCGGCGGTGCTGAATTTGCTGACGGTCGAGGACATCCGGGTTCAGCAGGGCAAGGTGAACGGCGTGGTGGTGAACCGGACGGGGGTGTATCCGACGCTGCACGTCGATCCGATCACGTTCTCAGCGGGGGCGGTGCTGGACGCGACGGGTCACGAGGCGATCCTGGTGGCCACGCTGAAGAAGAAGGGGTTGTTCAAGAGCGACGCGGGCGAAGGGCCGATGGACGCGATGGCGGGCGAGGCGTTCGTGGTGGATCGGGCGGGCCAGGTGTTTCCGGGCCTGTGGGTTTCGGGGATGGGCGTGTGCGCGACGTTCGGCGGACCGCGGATGGGTCCGATTTTCGGCGGGATGCTGTTATCGGGCCGGCGGATCGCCGAGATGATCGGGGCGTCGCTGGCCGAGTGAGGCAAGTGGTCACGGTTCGTATCGGATCGGAAGCGAGAAGAAGAACGTCGAGCCTTTGCCGAACTCGGATTCGACCCAGATTCGTCCGCCGTGGCGGGCCACGATCCGCTGGGTCATCGCCAGACCCACGCCCGTGCCCGGATACCTGAGCCGTGAGTTGAGGCGTTTGAAGATTACGAAAATCTGATCGAAGTATTCCGGCTCGATGCCGATTCCGTTGTCGCGAACCGAGAAGACCCAGTGGTCGTCGCGTAGTTCGGCGCGCAGATGGACCTCCGGAACCACGCCCTCGCGTCGGAACTTGATTCCGTTTTCGATCAGGCGGCGAAACACTTCGACCAACTGCCGTCGGTCCGCCGCCACCCGCGGCAGAGGCTCGATGGCGACGCGAGTTCCGGTCTGGTCGATCATATCGCCCAGTTGTTCGGCGGCCTCTTCGGCTGCCTTGCCGCTGTCGATGGGTTCAAAGGGCCCGCCCCGCGCGTCGATCTGGGAGTAGTCCAGGAGGTCTCGCAGGAGCTGGTGCATTCGGGTGGCCCCTTCGACCGCGTGGTCGATGTAGACGTCGGCCTCCTCGTCAAGCTTGCCTTTGTAGCGGATTTTGAGTAACTGGACGAAGTTGCCGACCATTCGGAGCGGCTCCTGGAGGTCATGGGAGGCCAGTTCGGCGTATCGGGCCAGATCGGCGTTGGAACGGAGGAGTTCGGCGGTCCGGCACTGGACCCTGGTATCCAGCTCATCGCGTTCGTGTTGGAGGGCTTCCTGGCGTTCGCGGATTTGCCCGGCCATAAGATCGAATTCGTCGGCCAGGTCCTCCAATTCCGTTACCCCGGTCACGCCGTTGCGGCGCGGGCGTCCGCCCCGGGCCAGGACGGTGGCGTATTCGGTCAACTGGCGGATGCCTCGGGTGATCCGCCAGGCGATAAGCACGGCCAGCAGCATCCCGATCGCGCTGACGGCAGTCACCGCCGCCGCGTTCAGCATCAAAGTTCGGCGGACCGGTCCCAGGGCAACCGACTCCGGCCGGCTGACTCCAGCCACCCACCCGATATCCGGAATGGGCACTCGGGCGGATATCCGCGTTTCCGTCTCGTTGGGATAGACGAGGGTTCCGGTATTCTCCCGCCCCGCGAGGGCTTCGGGGAGCAACGGGTCGACGCCGATCCAGTTCCGTTGGTGGTAGGTGTAGGATTCAGGCGGATAGGCGTGGACCAGGAAACCGGCGCCGTCGAAGATGAGGGTGCGTCCCCCGTGTTCCCTTTCCAGACGGGCCAGTTCATCAAACCGGTCCAGGTCGAGCACCGCGACCATGACCCCCTTGAGGTCATCTTCCTCCCGAATGGCCCGGGCAACGATGACCTCGCCGCTCTCGTTGGAGGCGGGCAGGACGTCGGTTACGACCCACTCGCGGCCATGCAGGATTCGTTCGTAGAAGTCACTGCCGTTGATGTCAAACGGGAACTCCTGGGCCCGGTTGGCGGCTTGCACCCGGCCCTCCGGGTCCAGCCACGCGAAATAGGTCACCGCCGGATGATCCGCGATTCCCTTGGCCAGGATCCGCTGGGCCTGCTCCGGCGTGTACGGCTCCAGGAACGTCAGAGCCGACCCGGTTGCCAGCTCCTGGGCCAGAACGTCTTTGATGTAGCCCTGGAAGGAGAAAGCCACCGCCCGCGCGAACTCCAGGTTCGCCTGGCGTTCCTCGCGCTGGGCCGCTGCGAACCATCGTTGGAACACGATGGCCTGCGTGGTCAGCATCGGGACCAACGCCACGAACAAGAGCAGAAACAGATGTATTCGCGTACTCCCGCGAAAAGTCATCGCCGCCTCCCTTAAGGTGGACCCATGAGGTTTATTATATGCTCCGAGGAAGGGCGTATCCATTTGTAGCAAGCTCGGCTTGTCGTCACTATAATTGCCTTGTCGGACCCGCGCTCTTGAGCGGAGGGGGACGCCGTCGTTGTCTGAAGGCTGTCCGGTTCGGAAATCATAATGCTCTCGCAGGAAAGCCAGGAACAAGTCAGGCGGGTGGTCGAACTGCTGAGGCGGGGGCGTAGCCTGCTGTTTGTCACGGGGGCGGGGCTGTCGGCGGATTCGGGTCTGCCGACGTACCGCGGGATCGGCGGGCTGTATCAGGAGAAGATGACGGACGAGGGGATTCCGATCGAGGAGGCGCTGTCCGGCTGGATGATGGAGCGGCGGCCGGAGGTGAGCTGGCGATACATCGCGCAGATCGAGCGGGCGTGCCGCGGGGCGTCGTTTAATCGCGGGCACGAGGTGATCGCGGAGATGGAGGGTCGGTTCGAGCGGGTCTGGGTGCTGACGCAGAACGTGGACGGGTTTCACCGGGCGGCTGGGTCGCGGAACGTGATCGACATTCACGGCGACGTGCATGGCCTGTGCTGCACCGGCTGCCGCTACGGGCGGCGGGTGGACGACTACAGCCGGCTTGAGATTCCGCCCCGGTGTCCGGAGTGCGGAGCGATCCTTCGTCCGGACGTGGTGCTGTTCGGGGAGATGCTGCCGTACGAGAAGGCCCAGCGGCTTTCGGCGGAGCTGGCCCGCGGGTTCGACGTGGTGTTTTCGGTGGGGACGACGAGCGTGTTTCCGTACATTGCCGAGCCGGTTCTGGAGGCGGCCCGGCTGGGGGTTCCGAGCGTCGAGATCAATCCCGACGAGACGAGCGTGACGCCGTACGTGGCGATCAAGATCGCAGCCAGGGCGGCGGAGACGCTGGAGGCGATCTGGAGCGGGTATCGCCGCGTCGATCGGGGCACGTGACCGCCCTACCGGTTTGGGGTCGGCGTTTCCTGGCGGGCGAGGCGGGTGGCTTCGAGGGCGGTGGCGAGGGAGGTTCGGCCGTTTTCCTCGGTGATTTTGCGTTGGCGGCTGTGGTCTTTGGTCCAGGCGATCTGGTCGGCGAAGAGGTTTCGCAGGATCAGGCCGTAGTTGTGCATTTTGAACGTTTCGTCGCCGTAGCGCAGGTCGAGCTGCTGGTAGACGTCGAGCGACTGGTGGCGGGCTTTGGCGGAGCGTTCGGCGCCGTGGTACCACTGGCGCACGTCGAGGGCGACGCCGGGAAAGAGTTCGCAGAGGTCGCGGGTGCCCTTTTCGTCGGCGATGGCGTGGATGCGGACGCGGGTGGGGATCCACTCGTGCAGGGTGACGTCGCCGCGTTCGAAGAGGAATCGCATCTCCTGGCGGTCCATGCGGTTGGGCTGGGTGAACCCATGGTAGTAGTTGACCAGGACGGTCGGGCCGTATCGGACGGTGCATTGGACCTGCTCTTCGACGCCGGTGGTCGGGCGGATGGTCCTCTGGGCGGCGACCACGTTGCCCTCGCCCAGCCACCCGGCGAACATGTCGAAGAAGTGCACGCCGTGTTCGATGAAGATGCCGCCGCTTTTTTCGGGGTCCCAGAACCAGTGTTCGGGGGCGAGTCCCTCGTCGGCGGCATAGTTTTCGAAGTAGGCGTGCAGCAGCTCGCCGAGGATTTTTTCGCGGATCAGCGTGCCGATCTTTTCGTAGAGCGGGTTGTACCGCTGCATGAGGTTGGCCACGCAGAAGCGGTCCTTTTCCCTGGCCAGGGCGAGCATCTCGTCGGCCTGTTGGAGGTTCATGGCGAGCGGTTTTTCGACCAGCACGTGCTTGCCGTGGCGGAGGGCGGCGGCGGCCTGCTGGTGGTGCAGGAAGGGCGGCGTGGAGATGTAGATGACGTCGACGTCGTTCTGAGCGACGAGTTTTTCGACGTCGACAATGTCGGGCACGCCGTAGCGGCGGGCGGCGGCGTAGGCGGCTTCGCGATGGGTGCCGGCCATGCCGACCAGCTCCACGTCGGGAATCTGGGTGAAGTGCTGCAGGGCGAAGAGTCCGAATCCCCCGCAGCCGATGACTCCGAGACGAACCTTATCGTCGTTCATCGTCGTACCCCCCTCTGATATTGTCGGTTGTCTAGCGGCCTTTGGGCTCCACCGACTGGCGGTGGACCTGTTTGGCGTAGCGTTCCAGCAGGGCTGGGACCTGGTCGGGCGTGACCTTGGCGTGGACCTGGTCGTTGATCATGACCACCGGGGCGAGGCCGCAGGTGCCCAGGCAGCGGGTGCCTTCGAGGGTGAAGAGGCCGTCGGAGGTGGTCTGGCCGAAGTCGATGCCGAGTTCGTCGCGGAGCCGCTGGACGATCTGCTCGGCCCCCTTGACGTAGCAGGCGGTGCCCATGCACACGCTGATGACGAACTGGCCCTTGGGCTGGAGGCGGAAGTAGTGGTAGAAGGTGGCGACTCCGGTGACCTTGGCGGCGGGGATCTGCATGAGCTGGGCGACCGCGTCGAGGTGGCTGGCGCCGAGGTAGCCGAAATGCTCCTGGACCTTGTGCAGGACGGCGATCAGGTGGCTGTCGGGGTGCTCTTTGGCCCGGCACTCCTCGATGAACTTGACCACGTGGTCGGGCAGGGCGGCCTTGGCGACCTTCGAGACGCTCTTCCAGTTGTCGGTCTGACTCTTATCTATGGATTTGATGGGCTGTTTCATCGTATTCCCCTCGGCAGCACCGGCGCGTAGGCGGTGTGCAGCAGTTCGTGGGCTTTGGGGCTGCCCGGATGGTCCAGGAATTCCTCGTAGATACGTTTGACGGCCGGGTTCTCGTGCGACCGGCGGAGCTGCTTGCCCTGGTCGATCGTGTGGAGGGCCTGGCCGCGGCGTCGGAGCAGTTCGGGGTCGAGAACCTCGAAACCGCGGGGCGGGTAGGGCTGTCCGCCGCCGCCGCTGCAGCCGGAGGGGCAGGCCATGATTTCGATCACGTGGAACTGCTTCTCGCCGGTGATGACCTTATCGAGCAGCGTTTTGGCGTTGACCAGGCCGTCGGCGACGCCGACATTGAGGGTCCGGCCGTCGATTTCGACGGCGGCTTCGCGAATTCCGGCGGCCATGCGGACTTCGGTAAAGTCGAGTTTACCGCCGGTCTTGCCGGTGATCTTCTCAGCCGCGGTCCTCAGCGTGGCTTCCATGACGCCGCCGGTGACGCCGAAGATGTCGGCGGCGCCGGTGGCAATGCCCAGGGGGTCGTCGAATTGGCCGTCGGGCAGGTCGAGGAAGTCGATGCCGTAGGATTTGATCATCCAGATCGCCTCGCGGGTGGTGATCACCGCGTCGGTGTACGGAATGCCTTCGCGGAAGAAGTGTTCGGCGCGTCCGGCTTCGAATTTTTTGGCCACGCACGGCATCACGGCGACCATGAAGATCTTTTCCGGGTCGATGCCGGCCTTCTGGGCGTAGTAGGTCTTGGCCAGGACCGAGAGCATCATCATCGGCGACTTGCAGCTCGAGGCGTGCGGGATCAGTTCGGGATAGAACTTTTCCAGGAAGTTGATCCACGCGGGCGAGCAGGAGGTGAACATGGGCAGCGGGCCCTTGCCGTTCAGACGGTCGATCAGCTCGTTGGCCTCCTCGACGATGGTCATGTCGGCTCCGAGGTCGGTGTCGAAGACCTTGTCGAACCCGAGGCGGCGCAGGGCGGTGATCATCCGGCCGGTGGCCGGCGTGCCCGGTTCGAGGCCGAAGCCTTCGCCGATGGCGGCCCGGATGGAGGGGGCGGTCTGGACCACCACGTGCTTGTCCGGATCGGCCAGGGCCTTCCAGACCAGGTCGGTGTGCGACTGTTCGAGGAACGCGGCGACCGGGCAGGCGTTGATGCACTGGCCGCACTGGATGCAGACCGAGTCGTCCATGTTGGCCTGGTGGGCGGGGCTGACCACGACGTCAAAGCCGCGGTACTGCTGGCCGAGGTTGTAGACACCCTGGACCTCGGCGCAGACGCGGATGCACCGGCCGCACTTGATGCACTTGTTGGAGTTGCGGATCACCGATCGGCTGGAGTTCTCGAAGGGGAATTCCTTGCGTTCGCCCGCGAAGAGCCGCTCGCGCACGCCCAGCGAGTAGGCGAGGTTCTGCAGTTCGCAGTGGCCGTCGCGCTCGCAGGTCTGACAGTCCATCGGATGGTTTTCGAGCAGCAGTTCGACGATGTCGCGGCGGGCCTGGCGGATTTCGGGGGAGTTGGTCCGCACCTCCATGCCCTCCCAGACCTGGACGGAGCAGGAGGCCATGAAGTAGGGCATCTCCTTGACCTCGACGATGCAGACGCGGCACGAGCCGGCGATGCTGAGATTGGGATGGTAGCATAATCGCGGGATGCGGATGCCGAGGGTCTCAGCCGCCTGCATGATGGTGGTATGCTCGGGCACGGAAATCGGCGTCTGGTCGATGGTCAGATTGATCATTTGTTGGGCCATGGTTCACCTATGTTCGATCGACCGCGGCGAAGCGGCAGACCTGGAAGCATCGGCCGCAGTGGATGCAGCGGGCCTGTTCGATGATGTGGGTCTCGCGGGGCTTGCCGATGATGCACTGGACGGGGCAGGCGCGGGCGCAGGCGGTGCAGCCGACGCATTTTTCGGCGCTGATCTCGTAGTGGGTCAGCGCGGTGCAGCGGTGGGCCGGGCAGCGTTTTTCGACCACGTGGGCCATGTACTCGTCGCGGAAGTGCGTGAGGGTCGAGAGCACCGGGTTGGCGGCGGCCCGTCCCAGTCCGCACAGCGACGATCGGCGCATCAGGCGGCCGAGGCGTTCGAGGTTGTCCAGATCGGCCAGTTCACCCTTGCCGGCGGTGATCCGTTCGAGGATTTCGAGCATGCGCTTGGTGCCTTCGCGGCAGGGCGTGCACTTGCCGCAGGATTCATCCTGCGAGAACTGCATGTAGAACCGGGCGATATCGACCATGCAGTCGCTTTCGTCCATCACGATCATCCCGCCGGAGCCCATGATCGACCCGGCGGCGGTGAGGGTGTCGTAGTCGACCGGGGTATCGATCCACTTGGCGGGGATGCAGCCGCCGGCGGGCCCGCCGGTCTGAACGGCTTTGAGTTGACGGCCGTCGGGCACGCCGCCGCCGATGTCGAAGACGATCTCGCGGAGGGTGGTGCCCATGGGCACTTCGACCAGTCCGGTGTGGTTGACCTTGCCGGCGAGGGCGAAGACCTTGGTCCCGCCGCTTTTGTCCGTGCCGATCTGGCGGAACCAGTCGGGACCGTAGTGGAGG
Source organism: Phycisphaerae bacterium (assembly GCA_012729815.1). Taxonomy (NCBI): domain Bacteria; kingdom Pseudomonadati; phylum Planctomycetota; class Phycisphaerae; species Phycisphaerae bacterium. The sequence continues at coordinate 28,774 of JAAYCJ010000302.1, forward strand.
ACGGCGGGCACGTTGGCCCAGGTTTCGACGTTGTTGATGACGGTGGGTTTGCCCCACAGGCCGCTCTGGGTCGGATAGGGCGGGCGGATTCGCGGCTGGCCCCGCGCCCCTTCGATGGAGTTGATCAGCGCGGTCTCCTCGCCGCAGACGAACGCGCCGGCGCCCAGGCGGATCTCGAGGTCGAAGTCAAAGCCGGAGCCCAGGATGTCGTCGCCGAGCACGCCATGTTCGCGGGCGAGGGCGAGGGCCGTCTCGACCCGTTTGATCGCCATCGGGTACTCAGCCCGGATGTAGAGGAAGCCGCGATGGGCCCCTACCGCGAACGCCCCGATGATCATGCCTTCGATGACGGAGAACGGGTCGCCCTCGAGCATATCGCGGTCCATAAAGGCGCCGGGGTCGCCCTCATCGGCGTTGCAGATGATGTAGCGGACGGGCTCGGTGCTCTTGATGCAGTCGGCCCATTTTTTGCCGGTCGGGTATCCGGCTCCGCCGCGGCCGCGGAGTTTGGAGCGGGTGATCCGCTCGATCACGTCGGCCGGTTCGTTCTTGTCCAGGGCGCGGGCGAGGGCTTCGAAGCCGTTGTAGTGGACGTATTCGTGGATGTTCTCCGGGTCGATGATGCCGCTGTTGCGCAGGGCGATTCGGCTTTGGCGGCTGAAGAACGAGACGTCGCCGTAGAGTTCGAAGAACCGCTGGCTGATCGGCTGCTCCTGGACCTTCAGGCGTTCGACGATCTGGCCGTTTTTGACGTGCTGTTCGACGATTTCGTCGAGATCCTGTTCGGAGGAGACGCGGTAGATGACCTTGCTCGGGCGGACCAGGACGTGGGTGGCCTTGCCGACGGCTTCGTCGCGGCAGAGGCCGAAGCAGTTGGCCGTGCTGACCACGGCGCGGCCTTCGTCGACACCGGCCGCATCGAGTTTCTGTTTGAAGATGGCCCGGAAGTCCTTGTCGAGGAGCTTGCCGCACCGCGTACCGTAGCAGAACAGGAATTCGTACTGGCGGAAGGGTTCGACGCCGCCGTCAAGCACCAGGTCGGCCACCGGTTGGCCGCCGAGGACGTGTTGGGTGAAGATCTGGTGGACGGCTTCGCGATCGACGTTCTGGTATTTGGTCGGGAGTTTACCGGGGACCAGGACATCGACGATGGGTTCGCGGCTGCAGCGGCCGGTGCATCCGACCCGCCGCAGGACCACGTTATCGCGGCCGGAGGCCTCGATGTGCTTGCGGAACTCGTCGCGGACGTCGTTGGCCCCCGCGGCGTTCTCGCACGTGGCCGATCCGATCTGGATTCGGATCTTCTCCTGCTCCTTGCGCTGGGCGAGGTAGTCCTTGGCCTGCTGGCGGAGCCTGCGGTAGTTCTCCATCACGGTTGATGCCATATCAATCCCACCAATTGAGACATTGGGGAGCACCCCCTGCTGAGCCCTCATGATTACGGATTGATGGGGCCTTTTCAACGAAAAAATCGCCTCACGGCGGCTTGAGAACGGTGTCGGCGGTTTGACAGGCCGATGCGGGCGCATATGCTCAGGCAGCGGATTGGGGATTTCGGCTTCAGTAGGGGTTGGCCGACAGAGGCCGGAGTCATTTCATGCCCGTTGACGGGTTGGGCGGTGGGCGTTAGACTTTGGGCTGCCGATTGTCGTGACGGCGCGGTTCGCACCAGATACAGTGGCTGTTCTTAAGGAGATATGACCATGGCCAAGGTGAGGCTATACACGCCGGGTCCGACCCCGGTTCCGGAGCAGGTTCAACTGGAGATCGCCCAGCCGATGATCCACCATCGGACCAAGGAGTACCAGAATCTATTGGCGGAGGCGACGAAGGGGTTGCAGTACCTGTTTCGGACGCAGAATGACGTGCTGACGTTCACCTCGAGCGGCACCGGGGCGATGGAAGGGGCGATCGTCTGCTGCGCCCAGCCTGGCAAGAAGGCCCTGGTGGCCCGCGGCGGGAAGTTCGGCGAGCGGTGGGGCGAGGTGTGCGAGGCTTTCGGCATCGACTACGTCGCCGTCGACGTCGAATGGGGCCACGGCGTGGACCCGAAGGTGATCGAAAAGCACCTGAGCCAGGACAAGGACATCAACATGGTCATCGCGGTCCACTCCGAGACCTCGACGGCGGCGGGCAGCGATATCGAAGCCATCGCCAAGGTGGTGGCCAAGACGCCGGCGCTGTTCATGGTCGATGCGATCAGTTCGGCTGGGGCGATGCCGATCAAGGTGGACGAGTGGGGAATCGACATCGTGGTGACCGGTTCGCAGAAGGCGTTGATGCTGCCGCCGGGATTGGCGTTCGCGTCGGTCTCGGAGAAGGCCTGGAAGGTGATCGAGTCGAACAAGCCGAAGGCGTTCTACTTTGACTACCGGGCGTACCGCAAGGCCCTCAAGAAGAACGATGCGCCGTACACGCCGGCCCTGACGCTGGTCCGCGGGCTGCACAAGTCGCTGCAGATGATCCAGGAGGCGGGGATCGAGAACGTCTGGAAACGCTGCGCGACGCTGGCGGAGGCGTGCCGTCAGGCGTTCGTGGCGATGAACCTGAAGATTTACGCCGCTGATCCGGCCGACGCGGTCACCGGCGTGTGGCTGCCCGAGGGCGTGGATGAGAGCGCCTTCCGCAAGACCCTGCAGAAGGAGTACGGCGTGAACGTGGCGGGCGGGCAAGCGGAACTGTCGGGCAAGATTTTCCGCATGACGCACATGGGCTACGTGGACTCGGTCGATACGATGGGCGCATTGGCGGCGATCGAGGCGGTGCTGCTGCGGATGGGCCACAAGCTGACGCCCGGGGCGGGTCTGACGGCCGCCCAGAAGGTGCTGACCGCGAGCTAGGCGGCCTGATCCCGATCAAGGGTCCGATAAGAACGGCCCCGTCCTTGTGGCGGGGCCTTTTGCTGCGCCGGTTTTGCCGGCCGGGCGGTTGTATCGTAGATTTATTACGGATAAGGCAGTGGATTTGGGACGCTTGGGAGGGAAGCCTCGATGAGGCGAGAGAGACACTGGTTTTGGGCGCTCTGGATGATCTTTTGGAACAACCCCACACGTGGCTTTGGCCAGCCCTGGGGTGCCTGGGCTCCGTAGAAGCGCCTGGAAGGTCCGGGCCGCCCGGTACCTGGGGCCGCTAAGACCCCTAGCAGTAGTTGTCGCACCAGTGACGCTGAGGGAAAGACACGCACTGGTGCGACGACTGTTTATTGGCCCGAACTGAAAAAGGGGACATTCTACTTTTTCGCTTTTCCCGGGTTTTTGCCGCCGTCAGGGCCGTTGCGGAAAAGCAGAATGTCCCCTTTTCCTCTAGAAGTTCACTTCCCAGAACTGGCGGCGTTCGTCGGGTTCGTCTTCGCCGGTGGGTTCGGAGGCGGGGCGGGTGGAGGATTTGCGGACGAAGCGGAGGAGTTTATGGGGGGTGACGATGGTGTCGACGGGTTGGTCGTGATCGGCGACCGGAACGCGGGGGACGAGTTGGAGGTCGAAGGCGGCGGCGATTTTGGCGGCTTGGAGGTCGGTGCGGCTCAGGAGTTGGTCGTAGAACCCTCCGCCGCGTCCGAGGCGTCGCCCGCGTCGGTCGAAGGCCAGACCGGGCACGAGCACCAGGGCCAGTTCGCCGAGGCTGAATCGCTGGTTGGATTTGGGTTCATTGATTCCGTGGTCGTCCTTGACGAAGTCGTCGGCTGACCGGAGGACGACCGGGTGCATCTGCCATCGGTCCCAGGCGACCTTTGGGGCGCAGACGGTTTTGCCGGCGGCCAGGGCGCGGCCGATCAGGTCGGCGGTCTGGTATTCGGTGGCGAAGGAGAGGTAGACCATCAGCGAGGCGGCCTGCTGGAACTCCGGCAGTTCGATGAGTTTTTCGGTGATGCGGGCGGACCACTGGGCGATCTGAGCGGCCGGCGTCTGCTTGAGGGCCTCGCGCATTCTCTTTCGCAGATCGGCCTTTTCGGTTTTAGGATCCGGACCCGTCATCGGCGTCTCCCTTGGCTTGGCCGCGGAGTTCGCGGACCTTTTCGAGGTATTCCTTGACCCTCGCCTCGCGGCCCCGCTGCGTCGGTTCGTAGTAGATCTTATCCACTCCCAGGTAGTCCTGGATGGCCAGGCCCTCGGGTGCGTCGTGGTCGTACTGGTAGCCCTCGCCGTGGCCGAGGCGCTTGGCCCCGCGATAGTGGGTGTCGCGCAGGTGGCGCGGGACGGGGACGGTGCGGTTGTTCTTCACGTCGTCCATGGCGGTCCAGATCGCCATGGCCGAGGCGTTGGACTTCGGTGCGCAGGCGACGTAGATGGCGGCCTGCGAGAGGGGAAGCTGGGCTTCGGGCAGGCCGATGAACTCGACGATCTGGACGGCGGCGTTGGCCACGACGAGGGCCATCGGATCGGCGTTGCCGACGTCCTCCGCCGCGCAGATGGCGATGCGGCGGGCGATGAAGCGGATGTCCTCGCCGCTTTCGAGCATCCGGGCCAGCCAGTAGACGGCGGCGTCGGGATCGGTGCCGCGCATGGACTTGATGAACGCGCTGGCGTGGTCGTAGTGCATGTCGCCTTCGCGGTCGTAGACGAGGGCCTTTTCCTGGATGGACTCGCGGGCGACGTCGAGGGTGACGACGAGCGGGCCGCCCTTCTCGGCTGATTTGATCTGCGAGAGGACGGCGACCTCCAGGCCGGTCAGGGCGCGGCGGGCGTCGCCGTCGGAGGCGCCGACGAGGTAGCGGAGGGCGTCGGGCGCCACCCGCAGGTCGAGGTTGCCGAAGCCGCGCTCCTTGTCCGCGACGGCCCGTTCGAGCAGGCCCAACACGTGCCGGTCGGTGAGCGGCTCGAAGCGGAAGATCTGGGAGCGCGAGACCAGCGGCGAGTTGACGGCGAAGAAGGGGTTTTCGGTGGTCGCGCCGATCAGGATCACGACGCCGCGCTCGACGTCGCGCAGGAGGACGTCCTGCTGGGCGCGGTTAAAGCGGTGGATTTCGTCGATGAACAGGACGGTGCGTTTGCCGTCGTCGGCGAGTCGGCGTTCGGCCCGTTCGAGGATTTCGCGGACGTCCTTGACGCCGGCGCCGGTGGCGTTGAGCTGTTCGAATTCGGTTGAGGTGGTGGCGGCGATGGCCTGGGCGAGCGAGGTCTTGCCGGTGCCGGGCGGGCCGTAGAAGATGATGCTGGAGAGGCGGTCGGCTTCGAGCATCCGCCGCAGGAGCTTGCCCGGCCCGATGAAATGCTCCTGGCCGACGAACTCGTCGAGGGTCCGCGGGCGCATGCGGTGGGCCAGCGGGGCCGCTTCGGCCAGTTTCGCCTGTCGCTGGGCACTGAACAGGTCCGTCACCGTACTGCTCCAACCGGGTTTATCAGGTCATCCCCAATTCTATCCGCTGAGGCGGCGTTAGGGAACAGAGAGGAGAAGTCAGAAGCCTGAATAAAAAGGAAGAGTCCGCCGGGGGCGGCGGACCCACAGGTTTCAGACGCGGCGGTCGGTGTAGAAGGGCATGATCGTTCCCGGCGGGTCGATGGCGACGACGGTTTCGCCTCGCCAGGTGACGGTGTAGTCGCGGCCGTTGACGTGCACCGGCTCGTCGGTTTCGGGCAGATCGTATTGCAGGGTCAGTTGATCGCCGGCGGCGAGGCGGCCCAGGTCCAGGTATGGACCGTCGGTGGCGACGGTTCGCGGCTTGCCGTCGATGGCGCAGCGGAGGGTTTCGATCCGCCACCACGAGCGCGGCAGGAGGCTCAGCGAGCAGTTGGTTTTGGCGGTGACGGTCAGTTGTCCCGCCGCCGGCTGGGCGTGATGGAGGGTCAGGGTCGGATCGTCGCGGTCCATCAGGATGTGCAGGCGGAGCTGGTCGCCGTCGCGGCGGCAGACGTTGGCCCAGATATCGTGCAGGGCCCGGACGCCCGCGGGCCCGCAGCAGTTCATCAGGCAGTAGTGCAGGTCGCAGTTGCCGATAAAGTCGTTCGGGCCGGCCCATCCGGCGAAACCGCCGCGGACCATGTCGGCCACGTTGTGGAAGCACGAAAGCTCGGTGTCCTCCCGCTCGACGGTGTTGCGGACCAGCCGGGTGTCCAGAAGCTGATTGGCCATGAGCTGATTGCGGGCGATCCGCTCGGCCTTCTCGTAGTACTCCAGGTGCCCCGCCTCGGCGAGGGCCAACGCGGAGTTGATCTGGTCCATGACCGCGCAGGTTTCGCAGCCCTCGTTGTCGTCGCCGTAGCGGCCGAGGAATTCGGGACTCCAGCCGAACGAGCTACAATGGTTGGCGGCAAACCAGTCGTAGGCCCGTTTGGCGAACGCGACGAGGTCGCTGCGGTTTTCGGCGACGCCCAGCGTGGCGATGCCCGCGATGGTGGCGAACCGCGAATGGGTGTGGCCGTCGAGGAGGCCCGATTCCCACTCCTGGCCCTCCTTGCCCGGGCAGTGCCACTCGCCGTCCGGGCGGAAGTAGGTGCTGTGGTCGACGATGTAGTTGGTCAGGCGGACGGCCATTTCGCGGGCCCGCTCGAGGCCGAGGCGCTTGGCGCATTCGATCAGCGGGTGGATCTGGGTGCCGCTGAAGTAGAACTGGTGCGGCATGGGCGGAGCGTCCTGGTCGACGACCAGTCCCGGCGTGAAGGTCGGACGGTCGTAGTAGCCGTAGCCGTCGCGTTTGACCATGACGCGGTAGAGGCCGTCGACCAGTTCCTGGAGTCGTCGCAGGACGGCGGGGTCGCGGGTATCCTCGTACCAGGTCAGCAGCGCCCACAACACGCGGGCCTGGTCGAACCCCTCAGCCACGTGGGCGTCATAGGGTTGGCGCAGGATGGTCGAGTAGTAGGGTTTGTCGGGTTTGGGCCGATAGCTGAGGCCGTCGCCCTCGTTGAAGTAGGAGATCAGGAGTTTGCGGACGGCGTTTTCGACCTCGCCTGGTTGGGCGAGGTTCAGCATCCGTCGGGCGAGGACAAAGGACTCGACGTAGCGTCCGGTCAGGTCGCCGAAGTCGGGCCAGTCGTGTCGGTTCTCGGCTGGGTCGCGTTTGAACATGGTGGAAAAGAAGGGCAGACAGCCGCGTCGCCGGTCCACGTTGTTGTTGAGGTAGTTCAGGCCGTGTTCGGCTCGCTGGCAGAGGGTGTCCATGCCGCAATGTCTCCGATAGGCGTCGGTTCGCGAAACTCACCGCCGGTAATTCACCGTCCGGTTACCGTGGGATTGTACGTGTGGCGCGGGTAAAAGCAAGCGAAGCCGCCGTACCATGCCGGCGGCTTCGGGTCCGTTGTTTCCTCACGTCAGGCGATTACTTGATGTCTTCCGGCAGACGGCGACGGGCGGCGAAGCTCTCGTAGGCTTCGTGGTAGTACTCGACCGTCTCTTCGCCCATCCGCCAGCAGAGGTAGACTTCGCGGTCCTGATAGATGGCGGGCCAGTCGACGGCGCCGGTCTGCCAGTCGCGGAGGCGACAGCCGACCTCGGTCAGTTCCTGGTTGAAGCACTGGAGCTGCTTGAGCAGGGCTTCGTACTGGCGTTTGATCTGCTTGCGCGGGCCGCGTTCGGTTTCGCGGTCGAGGACGGAATAGCGTTCTTCGAGGACTTTGGCCCGGCAGTAGAGGGCGAGGATGTCCTTGACCACCATCGAGACCAGGACCAGGGACCGGTTGGCCTCGTTGACGGAAAAGTACTTTGGCTTGCGTTTTCCTTCGCGCAGGCTTGAGAGCACCACGCTGTCGAACTCGCCCATTTTCGTCCCTTTCCCAGAAGATCGGCCTCTTGGGCTTGTCTTTCTATTTTTAGCTTAGCGTCAAGTACCTCTTAAGTCAACCCAGCCCGATTCAAGCCTCCTGGCGAGGGTTCGGGCCCGATGGTAAGTCACTCCATTATATGGGCTTTTGCGCGGCTGGTTGCCGGGACTTGATTCTTTTCATGAGGAACTGCCGTCGGTGGTGATCGGCCCAGACGGCGGCGATGATAATCAGTCCGATAATGATCCGTTGAATGAAGGGGGAGACGCCGGCGACGACGCAACCGTTGCGTAGGAATTTGATGATAAAGGCCCCTACCACCGAGCCAAGGATGGAGCCCTTACCGCCCATGAGGCTGCCCCCGCCGACGACGACGGCGGCGATGACCTCCAGTTCCATGCCGACCCCTTCGGACGGCTGTCCGGTATTTAAGCGCGAGGCGTACATGATTCCGGCCAGTCCGGTCAGCAATCCGGAAATAACATATACCAATGTCTTGACCCGACCGACGTTGACCCCGCAGAGACGGGCCGTCTGCTCGTTGGAACCGACGGCGTAGACGTGGGTTCCGAACACGGTATAGCGCAGGACGAAGGCGGCACCCAGGGCCACCGGCAGCAGGATGAACAGGGAGTATGGGATGTAGATGGCACTGGCGCCCAAGGGGATTTCGAGGACGGCGTTGCCGATCCGCGAGAACGCGCGCGGCAGATTGGTGACCGGCATGCCGTTGGCGGATTCGAGGGCCAGGCCGCGGACGATCTCCATCATGCCGAGGGTGACGATGAAGGGGGGCAGGTGGCCGCGGGTGATGATCAGGCCGTTGACCAGGCCGCAGACCGCCCCGGTGGCCAGTCCGGCGGTCAGGCCCAGGACCAGGCCGTAGCCCTCGGCCAGGACCATCGCGGCGTAGACGCCGGCCAGAGCCACCACGGAGCCGACGGAGAGGTCGATGCCGCCGCTGATGATGATGAAGGTCATTCCCACCGCGGCGACGGCGAGGACGGCGGTCTGACCGGCGACGTTGCCGAGGTTCAGGGCGGTCAGGAAGCGTTGCGGTTCGGCGATGCCGAAGACGGCGACGACCAGGAGCAGGACGAAGAGGGGTCCGGCCCGGTCGGAGGTCTCGAAGGCCAGCTCTTTGAGGCGTGCCGGCCAGTTGGTTGTCGGGGTTGGAAGCGGGGTATCAGCGGCTGTTCTCATGGTTCACCACTTAGGCAAGAGGGTCTGACGGTGATGGCGCAGGCGCGGCTGGTCGGTCCGGTTCTGTTAACGGTTGACAATCGGCGGCGTCGGCCAGGCCGGTGGCCAGGGCCATGACGCGGTCGGGGTCGATCCGATCGATGGGGAACTTTCGGCTGAGGCGTCCGCGGGCCATGACGTAGAGCGAGTCGCAGAGGCCCATCAGTTCGGGCAGATAGCTGGAGACGATGACGATGCCCTTGCCCTCGCGGGCGAGGGATTCGATGAGGCGGTAGATGTCGGCTTTGGCGCCGATGTCGATGCCGCGGGTCGGTTCGTCGAGCAGGAGGACGCGGCAGTCGGCGCCGAGCAGGCGGGCCAGGGCGACTTTCTGCTGATTGCCGCCGGAGAGCTGGTCGATCCGCTGATCGGGCGAGTGGGCTTTGACGTTGACCGCGGCGATGAGGGTGCGGGCCAGTTCGCGGCGTCGTCGCAGCGAGAGGACGCCCAGTCGGCTGACCTTTCGCGGGACGGCGAGGGCCAGGTTGTCGGCGATCGAGAGGCTTTGGGCGAGTCCCTCAGCCGCCCGGTCCTCGCTGAGCAGGCCGAGGCGGTGCCGGATCATGCGGTGCGGCGAGGGTGGCAGGACGGCGGCGCCGCAGACGGCGAGTTCATCCATCTTCGCGTCGTCTAGGCCGAAAACGGCCCGAAGGGTTTCGGTGCGTCCGGCCCCGACCAAGCCGGCGATCCCGACGATCTCGCCGGCCCGGACCTCGATCCGCGGGACGGTCAGGCCCTTTTGACCGCGAAGATTGCCGATGGTCAGGACCGGCTCGCCGATGTCGTGGCGGCGCGGCGGGTAGAGCTGGTCGATATCGCGGCCGACCATCATGCGGATGATCTGCTCAGCCGTCACCTCGGCCATGCGTCCGTGGCCGACCCGGCGGCCGTCGCGGAGGACGGTGTAGGCGTCGCCGATGCGGCCGAACTCCTCGAGGTGGTGCGAGATGTAGATGACGCCGACGCCGTCGTCGCGCAGGCTGCGGATGACGGCGAAGAGCTGCTCGGCCTCGTGTTCGGAGAGGGCGGCGGTCGGTTCGTCCATGACGATCAGGCGGGCGTCGAGGCTCAGGGCGCGGGCGATCTCGACGAGCTGGCGCGACGCGACGCCCAGATCGGACACCAGCGCATCCGGATCGATCACCGCTCCCAGGCGGGCGAAGATGTGGCGGCAGATTTGCCGCTGGCGGTCGGCCCGGACGATGCCGAACCGGGCGATCTGATGGCCGAGGAACACGTTGGCGTGGACGGGCAGGTGCGGGGCGAGGTTGAATTCCTGGTAGATCATCGCCACGCCCGCCCGCAGCGCCTCCTGCGGGCCAGCGGGCGCGAAGGGTTGGCCGCGGAAGGTCACGTGTCCGGCATCCGGCGCCACCACGCCGGTCAGCACCTTGACCAGCGTGCTCTTGCCCGCCCCGTTCTCGCCGGCCAGAACGTGGACCTGACCCGGCGCGACGAGCAGATCGACGCCGGCCAGGGCCGTGGTCGGGCCGAAGGACTTGTGGATGCCGTGCATTTCGAGCAGAGCGGCCGTCATGATCGCTGCTTCCGATTCCGCATCGGAAGCGATTGTAGAGGATCGGGGCGGTTTTTGGAAGGCCCCCGTCCAGCGGGAGAACGGCTGAAAAGGAAGACGCTGCGCCCTCCTAATGCATCAAGGCTCCGCCGGTGACGTTGATGGCCTGGCCGGTCAGGTAGTCGGCGTCGGCGGAGGCGAGGAACGCGGCGACGCCGGCGACGTCTTCCGGCGTGCAGAGCCGCCCGAGCGGAATCCGGCTGATGACGTAGTCCTTGACCTTGTCCACCGGCAGGTTGCGTTTGGCGGCGTATTGCGGCAGCATCTTGTTCCACAGCGGCGTGAATACGAAGCCGGGGCAGATCGCGTTGACGGTGATGCCGTACGGGGCGAATTCGAGGGCCAGGCTCTGGGTCAGGCCGATGACGCCGAATTTCGAGGCGCAGTACGCTTGGTACTGGCTGGCCCCCTGCTTGCCGGACTGCGAGCTGAGGTTGATGATCTTGCCGCGGCGGCGTTCGACCATGCCTTTCAGTACGGTCTGGCAGCAGAGGAAGGTTCCCTTGAGGTTGACCTGCAGATGGCGATCCCAGGTTGCCTCGTCGAGTTCGAGAAAGGGCACGATCTCGGAGACGCCGGCGTTGTTGACCAGCAGATCGACCGGGCCCAGCTTCGACTCGACGGCGGCGACCAGGGCTTCGACGGAGGCGCGATCGGCCACGTTCACGCCGACCGCCAGGGCGCGTGGGCCCAGTGCGTCGGCGGTCTGTCTGGCGGCGGCTGGGTCAAGGTCGGCGATCGCGACGGCGGCGCCTTCGCTCATCAGCCGTTCGGCGACGGCCCGGCCGATGCCGCGGGCCGCTCCGGTCACAATGGCGGTCTGTCCTTTGAGCCTCATGACTTGCCCTCCGGCATGATGAGGATTTTAAGTCCCCTGCCCTGCCGCATCAGTTCCAAGCCGTCGAAGAAGTCGTCGATGGCCAGGCGGTGAGTGACGATCTTGTCGCTGACCTGTCCGGCTTCGATCATCCTGACTGCCAGTTCGACGTGGTGCGGTGTGCTGTCGGACGCGCCGCTGACCATCAGCTCGCGGTAGTGGATCAGCCGAGAGTCGACGAGCATTTCCGAACCGCCCCTCGGCAGGCCGGCGAAGAGGTTGACCATGCCGCCCTTGCGGGCCATGGCGAAGGCCTGCTGCTGGGCTTCGATGGCCGGGGCGGTGGCGATGACGACGTCGGCGCCCGCGCCGCCGGTGAGTTCCATCACCCGCTCGACCGCGTCGCCGGCGGAGGCGTCGATCACCTCCAAGCCGAGTTGCCGGGCCAGGTCGATCCGCTCGGGCGAGCGCTGGGTTACGATCACCCGCGTCGCCCCGAAGGCCCTGGCGGTCTGGCTGTGCAGGGCGCCCAGCGGCCCGAAGCCGATCACCACCACGGTGTCGCCGAACCTGACGCCGGAGAGCAACTGGGCGTTGATCGCGCAGCTCAGCGGTTCGGCCAGGGCGGCGATATCGCCGACGGCGGGCGGGACTTTGACGGCGAAACCGCCCGCCACGCCGGCTGGGGGCACGGCGATGTACTCGGCGAACGCCCCGGGAAACTCGCGGCTGATCGGCGTGAGGTGTTCGCAGCGGTTGGTGTGGCCGCGGCGGCAGACCTCGCACCGCATGCACGAGATGCTGGTGGCCATGGTCACCCGGTCGCCCACGGCGAAGCCCTGCGTTCCCGCGCCCAGTTCGACGACCTTGCCGACGAACTCGTGGCCGATGATCTGGCCGGGTTTGACCCGGGGGTCGCCGCGAAGGAGCATCTTCAGGTCGGTCCCGCAGATCGCGCACGCCTCGACCTTCGCCAGCAGGCCGCCCGGCTCGGGTGTGGGCACGGCGACGTCCTGGAGGCGAAGGTCGCCCTTGTCGTAGTAGCGGATCGCTTTCATGGCACTCCCTGAATTGCGGAACAGAAATGAGCGCCGGTCCGGAGCGGCGGTTTCATCGCGCGGTCTCCTGAATGATCTCATCGATCGCCTTCTGGAGGTCCGCCGCGATTTTGCCGGCCAGCATTTCGGGATACGGGACGCTCCACTTTTCGCAGGCGGCGCGGGCGTCGCGGGAGAATTGGGCGAGCTGGCCGGGCAGGGCGCGGGCGATTGCGGGCGCATCGACGTGGCGCAGGTAGTCGAGCAGGATTTGGCCGCCGCCGTCGCGGTGGATTCTTCTGGCGACGATCGGCCACCAATCGGGCCCGATATCGCCACGAAGGGCCCGGAGGATCTCGAGGTGGGCCTGGAACAGTTCATGCTGGGCTGCGATCAGGTGGAATGGTCCGCGGCGGCGAAGGTACTTGGCGTGGATGTAGGCGTAGATCCAGTAGATCTCGACGGTCCAGACCAGCCGGTCGGGGCGGTAGGCAGGTTCGTTGGAGGCCGGCGGGGCCTGGAGGATGCCCGCCTTGTCGAAGATGACCTTGGCCGGCTCGACGCGGACCGGTTCGCGCGGGGCGGCGAGGAAGTTGATATCGTACTGGCTGAGGCGGCCGTCGGACTCGAAGAGGACGGCGTAGTTCTTGTAGGTATCGCAGTTGATCCGTTCGGGCCACCAGAGGATCGGCTGAACGCCCGCCTGTTCGAAGAGGCCGCGCAGGTCAGCGTCGAAGGCGGCGAATTCCTCGGCGCGGATCACGAGCATCGGGTCGACGTCCGACCAGCGGTCCTCATCGGACGTGCCCATCGAGCCGCTGGCGTAGGCGGCCAGGACCCGCGGATCCTTCTCGAAGACCCGCATCGTCCGCTCCAGGACCTGTCTCATGATCTCATTCATTCGTCGGTTTTCCTTGTTGAAAGAGCGGATATTCTAGCGGACGACCCGTGGGTCGGTAAACCGGTCCTGATGATCGGTGTTGGTGGTGGAGAACTCGGAGACCACCGCGCCGTCCGGGCCGGCTTGGAACCAGTGTGGCGTGTCGGGCAAGAGCGTGTACTGGCGGCCGGGCGTCAGTTCGATTTCGTGGAACATCGTCACGTGGTCGCGGATCGACTCGGGCACGGTTGCCTGGATGCTCGGCGTGGCCGGGCCGGGCACATAGAGGTAGACCTTGCCCCATCGGCAGCGGAACGTCTCCTCCTTGCCCGGTGCGCCGGCGACGGTCGGATGGCAGTGCTCGACGCACGTCTGGCCGGGAAACAGCACCAGCTCCTTGGCGCAGACCCGGTCGGTGTTGACGTAGACGAGAATCTCCAAGCCGACGTGCTCGAAGTCGTTCAGTTCAAAATCGAGAATTTCGATGCGCTGGGCCTCTTCGTCGGTGACGACGATGCCGGCTTGGGCGAAGTATTCGAGCGTCCGGCGGCGGGCCCGTTCGTGTTGTTCGGGAGTGAGCATGGCGATCAGTCCTTCTTTCCAAATCGGTACATGGTGGTGCCTTCGTAGGCGTCGCTGCCCATTTCGGCCAGATAATCCCGCGCCTGGGCGATAAAGTCCAGGCCGATCAATTCGTTCCAGGCGGCGATGATCTTTTGCGTGATCGGGCCGGTCGCGCCGTCGCCCAGGACGTTTCCGTTGACCTTGACGCACGGCATGAGGGTGAAGGCGGTCGAGGTGAAGAACGCCTCGTCGGCGGTGATCGCGTCGTAGGCGTTGAGGTTGGTCTCGCGGACCTCCAGGCCTATCCGGCGGGCCAGTTCGATGGTGTATTTGCGGCGGGTGCCGCGGAGGATGTTGCGCGGCTCGGGCGTGAGCACGCAGCCGTCCTTGACGATAAAGAAGTTCGAACCGGTACCTTCGGCGATGAAGCCATCCGGGTCCAGCAGCAGCGCCCAGGCCGTCTTGTCGGCCACCAGCGAGACCTCCAGGTTGGCCATCAGGTAGTGCATGCGGCTGCGGTTCTTGATCTTGGGCTCCAGCAGATCGGCGGGAATGGCCCGCTGCGACGGGATCACCGCGTGCACGCCCGTCTCGTACAGCGGGGCCAGCGGGGCGATCGTCCACTTGAACGGAAACACGCTGATGATCACGTTCGGCCCGGTCTTGCCGTCAAAGACGCGGGCGTACATCGAGAGCGGCCCGCGGGTCACGTCGATCATCACGCGGTGCTCGTCGTTGGGCGCGAAGGCGGAGGCGTTGGCCTCGATCGTCTCGTGCACCGCGGCGATCATCTCCTGCGGCGTCATCGCCAGCGGGACTTTGAGCATCCGGACGCCGGCGTAGAGCCGCTCGACGTGCTCCTCGAGCCGGAACTGCACGCGGCCAAACGACCGGGTCATTTCGAAGACCATGTCGCCGAACATCAGGGCCGAGTCGAAGATCGAGACCTTCGCCTCGCGCTCGGGCACGAATTCGCCGTTGAAGTACACCAATCGTTGATCGTTCATCAGTCCATCCTCAATCCGCCGTTGACCGCGATGTTGTCGCCGGTGATGTAGGCCGCGGCGTCCGAAGCCAGGAACAGCACAGCCCCCGCCACGTCGCGCGGCTGGCCCAGGCGGCCCAGGGCGGTCATCTTCGTGAGATTCTCCAGACTCTCTTTGGTCGAGAACCTATCGTGGATCGCGGTCAGGATCACGCCGGGCGAGACCGCGTTGACGGTGATTCCGTACGGGCCCAGTTCTTTGGCCAGGGCCTTGGTCAGCGTGTTGACGCCGCCTTTGGGCGTGGCGTAGGAGACGCCGCCGGGCCCGCCGCCGGAGCGGGCGGAGATCGAGGAGATGTTGACGATCCGGCCCCAGCCGTTTCGCTTCATGCCCCCGACCGCATGCTTGGCGCAGAGCATCGCGCTGGTCAGATTGAGCGCGATCGCCTTGTTCCACAGCGCCAGGTCCATGTCTTCGCAGGCGACCAGTTCGAGCTGCGTGCCCGCGTTGTTGACGAGGATGTCCACTCGGCTGGCCTTCTCGTCGATTTGGCGGAACATCGCTTCGATCCGCGCCGGCTCGGTCAGATCGGCCTGGACGGACCAGGCGCTGCCGCCGGCGGCGGCGATCCGCTGGACCACCTGGTCGGCCGCAGCGGCGCTGGCGTTGTAGTGCACGATCACCGTCGCCCCGTTCTGGGCAAGGGCGTCGGCAATCGCCGCGCCGATGCCCGTGCCCGCCCCGGTCACCAGGGCGGTCTTTCCCGTCAGATCGACGGTCAGTTTCGCTTGCGTCACGTGAATTCTCCTGTGCCGGCGTTTTGCATCCGGGCGGCGCGCCACTCGTCGAGTTGTCCGACGACGTGGTCGTGCATCCGCTTCTGGGCTTGTGGACGGTCGCCCCGTTCGATGGCGTGGTAGATGGCCCGGTGTTCGGCGACGCCCCTGGCGACGACGTCGAGCCCCTGGATCATCGGTTCTTGAGCCTTGCGACGGAACTGGGCGGCGATGAGCTGGCCGAAGACCTGCATGATCGGATTGCCGGTGGCCCGCAGCAGCGCCTGGTGGAAGAGCTGGTCGGCCTGTTCGGCCGCCCGCCAGTCCCCTTCCGATTTCTCCATCTGCTCGATGGCGTCCAGCATCCCGAGCAGGTCGCGGGCGCTGCGCCTGGCGGCGGCCATACCGGCGATCGAACTTTCGATGCTGGCCCGGGCCTCGACCATGTCCTGGAAGGTGTAGCCCTTCCGCTCCAGGTGCCAGGCGATCGGGTCGCCCAGCCGTTCGATCGAGGGGGCGGCCACGACGGTGCCGCCCTTTCGCTTGGTCACGATCAGCCCCTGCTGGCGCAGGACGCTGAGACCCTCTCGCAGACGGCGGATTCCCACCCCCAGCCGGTGCGAGAGCTCCTCGTGCGTGGGCAGTCGGTCGCCGGGGCCCAGGCCCTCCTGGTCGATCAACGCACGGAGCCGTTCGGCCAGTTGATCGCGACTGGCCGTTATCATGCCATCTTTAATACTTTTCATGACATGATAATCTACAGATCGAACGCGTCGGTGTCAATGGCTCATTATTCGGCAGCATTGAGTAATGATATACCTAAAAAGTAATTGCAAGCCATGACTGCCGGACGTTAATGCAGGCCGGCTACGCTATCTTTGCTTCACCGGTCTTGTTCAGAGGCTGTGAGGGCAGGGATGGGGCGGACGAAGCGAAGGCGATGTTCGTCTTGACGTTGGCAGCCCAAGAGGATGGCGGGTGAGCCCTATTCGACCCATTGCTCCGCCGGTTCGGCGATTTGCTTGGTGTCAAACTCGGGGAAATCCGCCACCATTTCGAACTGGCCGTTGACGATGCGATAGATGTTGCCGTAGGCGTCGATGTGGTAGAGGCGATTCTGAGGGTCCGGGACGAGGTCCCAGACGATGCCGCCGACCTGGGCGTCGAAGATCGCCTGGGCCTCCAGGGCATTGTCCTGGTACTCGCCGGCGGCGTCAAATTGCATGAGGCTGCTGCGGTTGACGCCGTCGGCGGTCTGGTCGGCGTTCCAGACGTATACCTGGCCGTCGGAGTTGACGGCCAGGCCCCCGGTCCTGTCCAGGCCGTGCTCCGGCTGCTCCACCACCATGGCGACAAAATTGCCGTTGGCGTCGAACTTGTGGACGCTGAACGGATCAGCCGCGTAGAGCGAGTCG
Source organism: Phycisphaerae bacterium (assembly GCA_012729815.1). Classification (NCBI taxonomy): domain Bacteria; kingdom Pseudomonadati; phylum Planctomycetota; class Phycisphaerae; species Phycisphaerae bacterium. The sequence continues at coordinate 45,761 of JAAYCJ010000302.1, forward strand.
TCCGGACCGATCGCCAGGAACTCGCCGATGATGACGCTGCCCTCATCGTAGTCGATGATCGCCGTTTCGTTGGCTCCGTCGGCGTCGTAGCGGTAGACGACCGTGTCCTCGACTCCGGCGGGGTAGTCCAGGCTCACGTACACGCGGCCCTGGGAGTCGACGGCGAAGTCCGTCGTCCAGAGGGCGCCGAGGCGGTCGAGGTCGTTCGGATCGAACACGGTGTTCTGAAACTCGCCCGCGGAGTCGTAGCGGACGGCGTAGTCGTTGCCGAAGATGAAGAAGCTGCCCGAAACGAAACGGATCTTGCTCGCGCCGGAAATCCGCTGGTCGTCGTTGGCGATGAACTGGACGAACGTCCCGTCGGACTGCCGCTTGAAGACTCCCTTCATCGCCGACAGCGCGTACAGCTCGCCGTCGGCGTCGAACGTCAGGCTGTAGGGGAATTCGGGCGGATAGGTGGCGGCGGCGTTGGGGTCGGCCGGCGCTGCGCCACAGCCGGCGAGAGCGCACAGCATCGCCGCGGTCAGAAACACCGGATAGGGTCTGCGAACCATGAAGAGCCTCCTGTATGGCTGTGCTGAACGACCGAACCGCAGCCTCGGGTCCGGAACCTCCTTCGCCGGTGTTGCGTCTGGCATCCGCGACCGCGTTGTTCCCCGATTTTTTGCCATTCTACCGGCGTTGCCGGACGGCTGCAACCTTTCCGTCGGAGTGCAACGCTGTCGCCTATCGTTGCCGGTCCTGGGGCGGAGTCCGGGATCGACCGTCTCCGTCTTAGCGGCCGCCCGAACCGTAGTCGGCGAAGATCGCGAGTTGACCGTCGTCAGTGATCTCGAAGACGTCGCCGTACAGGTCAATTACGTAGAGCCGGTCATTTGGTCCGACCACCAGGTCGGCTGCGTACTGATCAAGCCTTCCGTTGCCGATCGTTTCCGGCGAAAGCCTCATTTCGATGAAGCCGCCGGTCGAGTCGAACGTCAGCACTGACGAACCGATGTCGCCTCGAAGCCCGGACCCTTGGTCCCACACGTGGAGGTTGCCCGCGACGTCGACGGCCAGCCGCGCCGGAGACTCGCACCCCGACTGGCCGCTTTCCACCACCGTGGAGATGAAATTCCCATCGGGGCCGAAGCGTTCGATGGTGGTCCGCGTCGCCACGTACAGGTCGCCGTTGGCGGCCAGTTCCAGGCCAACCGCGCCCGGGGCGCCGGCCTCGCCGTCGCTGACGATCACCGTCTCGTTGAGCCCGTCCGCGTCGATCCGGTAGACAAGGCCACCGCTGCCTCTTCGGCTTTGTCGGCCGCGGTCGAAGGCGAAGTACACGCGGCCCTGGGCGTCGACGACCATGTCCTCGATCGCGCCGCCCCCGAGCCGTCGGAGGTCATTGGGGTCGATCAGTTCGGCGACGAACCCGCCATCGGCGTCGAAGAGCTGGATGGCCGGACTGCCGCTCGAATCCTGGCCGATGTAGTAGTGGCCGTTGACGAAGCGGATCCGGTCGACGCTAAAAAGGTGGTTATCGTAGCTGGAGATGAACATCTGGTACTCGCCGTTTTGCAGGCGGTACACGCCGCTCTTGGCGGTGGCGATGACGGGTGCG
>JAAYCJ010000303.1 GCA_012729815.1 Phycisphaerae bacterium
ACCCCCGCACCGGCCGCCGCACCCACCACGTCCACCTCGCCCCCGCCGGCTGCCGCTTCGTCCGCGAGCGCCTCGCCTTCCGCGACCACCTGCGCCGCCATCCCGACGACGCCGCCCGCTACGCCGATCTGAAACGCCGACTCGCCGCCCGCCTGGCCCATGAACGCGAACGCTACCACGCCGAAAAAAACGACTTCATCCAAACCCTCACCGCCCAAGCTTTCCGCGACTCGCCACCATCGCCGCTCTAACCAACCATCGACTTCCCTTCAAAACAGCACGGAACACGCGGACCACGCGGAAAGAAGATTTCTGTTGTGGCTCCGCCGCCCTCGGCGGAGTCTTCCTTCTTCAATCTGACTACTGACCCCTGGCTTCTTTCCCTCCGCGTGTTCCGCGTGCTCCGTCCCGCTCCCCTCTTCCTGGTTCACCTGACCCCTACCCCCCCTGCCACGGCCAGCGGCCCGTCATCTCCAGCTCGATCGTGAAACTCAAAAACGTCCGGATGCCGACGATGATCGCCAGCACCGCCACGCTCCGCAGCGTCAGCTCGACCGCCACCGTGCGAATGATGTCCGCCGCCACCAGAAACTCCAGCCCCAGCAGAATCCCTCCCGCCAGCCGGTGGCGATACTCGCTGAACAGCGCCCCATGTTCTTCTCGCCGAACCAACCTAACCACCGCATGGGCTGTCGCATACGCGGCGAACAGAACGATCGCAGCCGCCCCGGAAAACTCCAGCGCCGCGGCGCAATACTCAGCGAACGTCTCGACGTGCCCCATCATGATCCACCCCCTGCTCGGAGACCGGCTTTGCCCGCCCGACTCCACGCCTTCACTCTACGCCAACGCCTGTCCGGCGTCAACCCGCCGCGCTCCTGATTCACAGCTTCAGGCGGCTGGACCGCTTGCCAAACGAAACGCGACCGGGTACACTGGGGCCATGAGTTGGGTTCAAGTTTTTTGGGGGTGGACAAGAAGCGTCTTGGGCCTGCCGGGCCTATCCCGCCGATGGCAGGTCGCGGTTTACGCCTGCGCGGGGCTGGCGCTGGGAACCGCAGCGGTGGTGGCCCGCCTGGCCAACGCCGCATCCTACCTGTCCGACCACCCGCGGACCTGCATCAACTGCCACGTGATGACCGACGCCTACGCCACGTGGGAACGCGGCAGCCACGCCCAAACCGCGGTGTGCGTCGACTGCCACGTACCGCACGAAAACCTCGTGGCTAAGCTCGCCTTCAAATCAATGGACGGAATGAAGCATTCCTACGTCTTTTCGCTGCGGAAAGAGCCGCAGGTGCTGCAACTCTCGCAGCGGGCAATCCCGGTGGTTCAGCGGAACTGCGTCCGCTGCCACGCCGACCAGCTCCAGATGGTGCGACTGGCCGCCTCGACCGAACGGAAATGCTGGCACTGCCACGAAAACATCCACGGGGCCGTCCAGAGTCTCTCGGCCTCGCCGCACGTGCTCCGTCCTCGCCTGCCCGACGCCGGCCTCAAGTGGCTCAAACAAGGAGAACCGAACCGATGACCTCGTCCTCGCCGAATCCGCCGGACCCGTCCAGCCGCCGACCCGCGCTGCCCCTGTGGGCGGGCGCCGCCATCGTCGTGCTGTTCGCCGCGATCGTCGTCCTGCTGGGACTGCTGGGTTTCTCGATCGTCGAACGCCGCTGGGAATCGCAGCGGCCGGCGATGGTGGTTCAGCCGATCGCCGAATGGGAGCCGGACAACGCGGTCTGGGGCCGCAACTATCC
>JAAYCJ010000304.1 GCA_012729815.1 Phycisphaerae bacterium
ACCGTTGAGGTTCAGCGCAAAGTACTGCACCATCTCGCGCCACGCCGGACCGTACGCCAGCCATGCCGCACGAGGCGCCAGGTTCGAGATAATCCACGCCTCATCCGTCGGGACGTCGGGATTCCACAAGTACTGGCTGGCGATCACGTTGATCAGATCCAGATGAACGTGCGCCACGTCGTAAAAGTACGATTCGATCGTCCCGTCGTGGCGCTTGGCGTCCGTGTAGTTCGTGTCCCACGTGCCGCCATTCCACAGCGGCGTGTACCGGAAATTGCACAGCTTCGTGCCCAGATACCGGTGATACCCCGCGACCTGCTCCGGCGTCCGATCCTCGAGAACAAAATAGAACCGATCTTTCATATCCTGCGGAACCGACTGCCCAACGACGCGAAGGTACTCGCGGAAGTGATTGATGTCCGGAAGCGCATCGTTGTTCGGAGCCTCGTAATAGCACGGCAGCGTCAAAAACACGTCGGCGTTGGCATTGCTCTGCCGGATCGCCTCCAGCATCGCCGCGAACCGCGCCGCGTCCGCCCGCGCCGGCGTCGGATCGTCCGGATAATTCGCCCGATCCACCGCGTCCCGCTCGGCCCAGAAATCCTGAACGTACTCGAACCACCAGCCGGCGTCCGTCGCGTCGTGCCAGACATACAACCCCATGCTCGGGTCCGCCACCGCATTGCCCGCCAATTCCGCGTACCCTCGAATCGAATTCGGATCCGACCAGTTCCACGCCGCCAGCGGAGACTCCAGCTTCGGTCGCTCCCAATACCCGTATCCCAGCCGCAGCCCGCGGGCCAACGCATACGCCTGCTGATTCGTGTACCCGCCGTAACCGTAGAACCCGTGCGAAATCCGCTGAAGCCCAGCCTTGCGGTGAATGAACATCCGCTGCTGCTCGACCGGCATGTCCGACTTCAACCCGTTCACATCGGAAGTCACCCGCGCCTCAAACGCCGGCCAATCGATCAGATCGACGCCGCGCACCGTAAACCGTCCCTCCTCCACCCGCACCAACTGCGACCACGCGAATAAGGCATAGTAAATTCCCTGCTCCGACGGGCTGATCAGGTAGACCGTCGGCTCCGCCTCACCCAGAAAACTGCGAATGATAAAGCTCTGATCCCTCCGCAAACCGCCCGGCAGCTTCTCCGCAACGAACGGCCCGCTCAGCAGTTCCCCCCGCAACCCCTCCGGCACATCGTCCAAATCCACCAGCACGATCCGGAATCCCGTCGGCTGGGTGGTCCCTTCCGCTACCGAAACCGCCATCGCCCTGCCGCAACGGCGACTCAGATACTCACCCAAATCCCCCGCCATCATCCCGACCTTCTCAGCCGAAAAGGACCCACCCGCCGCCAACATAATCCGATCGGGAATTGGGACAACCGCCGACCGATACTCGACGACCCGCGGAATTGGAAAAATCTCACGTCCCGCCTCCGGATCGAACGACCCCGCCACCACGCACACCGACAACATCAACGACAACAACGCGCAAAACGAGACTCTCATGGTTCTTTCCCACTGACACCGGAGCGATCTCGCTCGGATCAGATCAATAATCCGGATCCCAGTCCTCAGGACACTCTTTCCAGTAGCCGGTCAAAAACCAGCTCGGCTTCTCAAACGATGCGTACGAACCCACGTGCCCGTCAACAAATGTGAAGTTCGCCCGTACCCCGCTATGGCAGCCGTTCACGCTGCCTCCCCACTCGCCCACCGCCCCGTCCTGACCCCATTCCCAAACCTGCCCGTAGCTGTTCCCCAGCGTAAATCCTGAACGACCGCCCACGCTGTCTCCCACGAACAGCTTCTGCGACGGATTGTTCACCCTCTCGAGCCTTATCGAACCGCCCGACTCCTCCAGATGCCTGTTCCGGCCGTACGAGGAACTGAAGGGCGGGAACCCGTCCACCGCAACGCTCCCCACCGGACAGTACAAGAACCCGCTGTCATAATCCCAACCTCCCGGCGGCGACCGCAGAACCCGATCGCCGGGCAGATATCTTAAACCCACCAGCCGCCAGTTCCACCGCTCGTTATATACCGGCTCGCCCGACGGCACCGGAGACACCACCCGCGGCGGCTGCCGACCTTGATAGTCATCCCCGTACCCAACGCACCCTTTGTGAATCTGGCTCAACCGAGCCGCGCAGAGGACCATTCGCGATTGGTCCCGCCCCGCCGTTAGCGCCGGCAACAAAATCGACACCAGCACCAACAGCTCGATCAGCGTGAACGAACTCGCGCCGTATCTGCCGTCACCGCCTCCCATGCGTTTCAACCTGGAATGGTATCGCGCCCACATGGCTCACGCACTGCTCCTGATGGTCAACGACGACGCCAGACTCAGCGACCGCGGGCTCGCCCCGCGGTCACTGCTCACCAGCTTAAACAGCAAATCCACCGCCTCGCCCGCCAACCGCTCGATCCCCGCCCCGATCGTGGTCAACGCGGGATGGTAATACGCCCCCGCCTCCGTCCCGTCGATCCCCACCACCGCGATATCCCGCGGCACCTCCAATCCGCCGTCCCGTATCCCGCTGATCAGACCGGTCGCCGCGTAATCCGAATATGCGATCACCGCCGTCGGACGATCCGCCTCCTCAGCCAACGCCCGACCCATCTGACGCACCGTCCGCAAATCGCTCCCGCCGTTGACGATATGCCATTCCATCCGGTGACGTTCGCACGATTCACAAAACGCGATCGTCTTCGGATCCACCAGCGGCAGCGGCAGCGGATACGCCACCATCCAGACCTTCCGGTGGCCCCGGCCCTTCAGATGCGCGACCGCCCCATCCATCCCGCTCAGCCAATCCGTCGATACGCTCGAAATCCCTTCGATGGCCATATCGACCAGCACGATCGGAAAACCCGTCTCAACCACGTACTGGTGCTGCGGCGTGCCCGGCTGAAGCCCGCCCGCCACCATCAACACCCCGTCCACACGCCCGTCCAGAAGCATGTCCAGACACTCAACCTCTTTCGCAAAATCCCACTCAGTAACCGAAACAATCAGGTGATAGCCCTTCCTATCCGCTAAATGCAGCGTGTGCGATGTCAGTTCCGCATAGAACGGCGTGTGAATATCCCCGCAGATCAACCCCAACGAGTTCGTCTTGCCCCGCGCCAGCGCCCGCGCCGCGTACGACGGCCGATAGTTCAACTCCCGCGCCGTTCGAAAGATCCGCTCCCGCGTCTTCGCGGAGATCCGCAGCCCCGAAGGCTTGTTGTTCAACACCTTCGAAACCGTGGTCATCGTCACCCCGACACGATTCGCAATATCCGAAATCTTGGCCGCCAAGTCTGATTCCTTAGCCGGGGTTAACGTATGACGTTTAGCGCTTACCCTAATCATAAGCCGTTTCTTTTTTAATACAAGACCTTTTCATCCAGCCGACGGTATAATCCCAGCCGTTACAGGTGCATGTCTTCTACTGATGAAGGATAAAACTATGGCATCGGGTGAGAAAGTTGACCGGGTGGTGGTTGCCAATCCGGACTGGTACGCCAGCTTCCCGCAGTTGTTTCGGACCGACCGTGAGGTGGTACTGCTCTTCCAAGTCCAGGAATTGGAGAGACTTAAGGCAATCCCAGAGCATCCGCACTGGCAGAAGGTGGCCCAGCCCCGCTGGGCCGTCTCACGCGATCAGGGCCTCAGTTGGGACGTCACGGACCGCCCCCCGCAAGTCGGCCGCGTCCTCGACGCGACCAACCCCTCATGCCCATTGGCCGACGGCGGAACCGTCACGCTGAGCTTTGATCGCAATCGGCCCAAGGTCGCCCTGATCGAACACGGCACGGTCGGCGGCTACCGACCGTATCAGAGCACCGACCTCCCCGGCGCCGAAAAGCACGCGTTCGATAACTTCGGTCCCTACAACGAGTTCTGTCCTTTCGGCGTCGCGCGAACTCCCGACGGGGCAATCATCGCCTGCGGCTACGCCACCATGCCGGCTGAGTTGTCGGGCACAGCCTGGACGAAAACCAACACGCTGTTCCTGCAGAGCGACGATGAGGGGCGTACGTGGCGATACCTTTCCGATCTGCCGAACCCCTACCCGTTCGGATTCAGCGAAGCCGATCTGGTCGCCGGGCCCGGCGACTACCTCCAGGTCTACATGCGGGCCGACTGGAACTACGTCCCGCGCGAGCAATGGCCGCCCGAAGCCGACACCGGCGAGGAACGCTACGGCTACTTCCTGTACCGCTCCGAATCGGTGGACGGCGGGCGAACCTGGTCGGTTCCGGAGCAACTGCCCCTCTGGGGCCATCCGCCGTGCGTCAAACGTCTGCGCAGCGGGAACTTACTGCTGGTCTGGGGCCATCGCCAGCCGCCCTACGGGGCCGTCGGCTGCATCAGTTCCGACAACGGCAAGACGTGGGACCCGTCAAAGGCCAAGCAACTCATCGGCTTCGACCCCGGCGGCTACGACCTGGGCTATCCGGTGGCCACGCAATTCCCCGACGGCCGGATTCTCTGCGCCTGCTACGGCTACTCCACCAACGAGATATACGGCAAAGTCCCCCACGGTATCTTCGCCTCGACCTTCGATGAGCAGTGGCTCGCCCGGTAAACGCGGAAAGGGACACGGCACGCCGAGTCCCTTTCCGGATAAACACTCTTGACGAGGCGGGCTACGGGCTTGCGGGAGGCGCCAGCGTGCCTTCGGGGTTGTACTTGACGATGTAGATGTCCGTCTCGCCGGCCGAGTTCAGCGTCGCTGCGCCGGCAACTCCTTGTCCGAACGTCACCGAATTGGCAAACTGACCGACCGCGATGACGCAGCCGTCCTCGGCGATCGCGACGCCGTAGCCGATGTCGGTACCCGCGCCGCCGACCGAACGAACCCACGAAAGCGCGCCGCCGGAATCGTACTTGGCCACGAAGATATCGAACTCACCGGCTGCGGTGTGCGTGACCTCCGCGGGCAGCGTGGGCGCGAAGACCGCGGTGGACGCATACGCGCCGGTCACGGCCACCGAACCATCGGTGTGGACGCCGAGCCGGGTCGCCGCCTCCATCGACAGTCCGGTGATCTGGGCGGCCCAGTTCAACGAACCGGCCGAATCGAACGAAGCCAGATAGGCATCCATCTCAATCGCCACCATCGGCACCGTATCCAGTCCCGTGCCGAACAGGGCGCCGGGCGCGAACATGCCGCAGAGGGCGTAGTTGCCGTCGGCATCGCGGGTCAGGCCGACTCCGGACCCTTCACTCTGCGTGCCGCCGCTGGCCTGCTGGACGGAGAGGAACGTGCCGTCGGACGAGTAACGGGCGACGAAACATCCCAATCGATGGCGCCCGGGCTGGTCAGCACGGTCTGGTTGGGCTCACCGGGCCCGAACGTGGCCTCGTCGCGGAAGCACCTGGCGATCAACACGGACCCATCGGTCAGAACATGGATCGCCTCGACCACAGCACTGGCTGTGCCTCCGGCCCGCTTCGCCCCGTACAGGACTCCATCAGCGGAATAGGCGGCCATGAACGCATCCTGGCCTCCGGTCGAGGTCAGCGTCACCGGGCTGCCTCCCTCGTCGAGCCCGAAGTCGACCGTCAGGTCAAAAGCGCCGGCGACGAAGATCGTCCCGTCATCCGCCACCGTCAGGTCGCGAGGCTCGCAGGTATCGTTGGGATCCGACGCCCCTTCCACCGCCATGGCCCTGGCCCACAGCAGTTCGCCATCCGGCGTATACCTGGCCACAAAACCGTCGCCGCCGCCACCCGTGGTAAACGAGGTCTCGTTCGGATCGCGCTCGCCGAACGTGGCGGTCTCGCGGAAGACGCCGGCCACCACGACCGAACCGTCCGGAGCGATGGCGGCGGAGTTCGCATAGTCCGGCGCGGTCCCGCCGATCCGAAGCGCCCACGGCGTTGACTGGACGGTCACCTGCCTGGCCGTCTGGCCGATCGTCCCGCCGGTATCCTTGACCTGAAGGGCGATGGTAGGGCTTCCGCCCCCGCCGTAGATGTGTGACGCCGTCTTGGTCGTACTCCAGTCGGTATCATAGGTCCCGTCGCTGGTCTAGTCCCAGCGGACCTGAAGTTCGGCGAGTTCATCCTGCTGATCGGTGGAACCCGAGGCGTCCACATTCACGTTCAAGCCCGAGGCGGTGGCACCGAACGTCGCGGTCGGCATCCATTGCGGCGAAAGCACCGTCACCTCCTTGATCTCCTCATCCGTCAGGCCATCGACGTCCATCACCTGCAGCCGCACAGGGTAGTCAGCCATCGCCGAATAGGTATGCGTCTGAGCGGTCAGGCTGGTGCTCCAGTCGGTATCGTAAGTCCCGTCACCGTCCCAGTCCCAGCGGACCTTGAGACTCTCGGCGTCGTTGTCGGTGGCGCCGTTCGGGTCGAAGTTCACCGTCAGGTCCTGCTCGGCCAGCGTCGCGGTGAAGGCTGCGGTCGGCGGATTGGCGTAGCGGGCCTGGAACATGTTCGCCACGAGATCGAATGGATCGCTTTCATCGCCGGTCAGCTCAGCCGAATCGAATGTACCGACCAGCCCGAACCCGGTCGAATCGTGGTAGACTTCGGTGACCGTGTTCGGGTCGCCCGCGCCGAACCGGACGGCCAGTTGCGCCGTAATGTTGGCATCGCTCTCCGCGAAGTCCAGGCGAACCACGCCCACACCGGTCCGCGGCTCGGGCACGTTCAGATCGCCACCGCCCTCGACCTCGAAAGTGAAGGCGACCTCGGCTGAGGTCTGGCCGGGGGTCACCTCTGAAACCGCCACCGAGAGGGTCAGATCACCCAACTGCCGCTGAATATCCTGACCGAGCGACACGGCCTGCCCGTCCAGCATCAGTACGCCGGTGGAACTGACGCTCAGTCCGATCGTGAGCGCCTGGCCTACGGCGTGGTGATTGTCGCGCTGTACGCATCCGCCGCCGCGTTGGGGTCGTTGGGATCGACCGTATTGGGGTCGAGTGTATTCGGATCCGCCGGCGGCGCGCCGCCGCAGCCCGGAATCGCCCACACAGAAGCCAACTACAAGGCGATGGCACAGAACCAGACCTTTCGCGAGACTTGGAACGGCTGACAACTTATGAATCACCTCACACCAAATGGGAATGCAGGCCGCCGACAGGACGGAACTTCACACCACGAGACCTGTTGTTACCAGAGTTATCGACCACCCGCGAGAACTGCTTGACGGTTATGAACGGTCCTTCTATAACCCGGTCAGGAAACCCTTGGGAGGCGAAATATGAACGTGGAACCGGGTCGAACGCGGATCGGATGGATCGGAACCGGTGTGATGGGCTCGTCGATGTGCGGCCGGCTGATGGCCCAAGGCTATTCGGTCACGGTGTTCAATCGGACGCGCAGAAAAGCGCAGAGACTGTTGGATCAGGGGGCGACGTGGGCCGATTCGCCGCAAGCCATTGCCGAACAATCAGATGTGACATTCACCATCGTCGGCTTTCCCAGGGATGTGCAACAGTTGCACCTGGGGGACGGCGGAATCCTGGCTGCGGCGAAGTCCGGGTCGGTGGTGGTGGACATGACCACGACCAAGCCGAGCCTGGCGGTGGAGATATACAAAGCGGCCAAGGGCAAAGGCGTCGAGGCCATCGATGCGCCGGTCTCCGGGGGCGATGTCGGGGCGAGGAACGGAACCCTCTCGATCATGATTGGCGGCGATAAACAAGCAGTTGACTTTATCATGCCGCTGTTCGAGGCGATGGGCAAGAGCATCGTCTATCAGGGCCCGGCCGGTTCGGGCCAGCACGCCAAGATGTGCAACCAGATCCAGATCGCGGGCACGATGATCGGGATGTGCGAGTGTCTGCTGTACGGGGCGAAGGCGGGGCTGGACCTGGAGACCATGTTGCAGTCGATCCGGGGCGGGGCGGCTGGGTGCTGGTCGCTGGACCATCTGGCTCCGAGGGTTCTGAAGCGGAACTTTGATCCGGGTTTCTTTGTCGAGCACTTTATCAAGGACATGAGGATCGCGCTTGAGGAGGCCGGACGCATGAACCTGTGCCTGCCGGGGCTGGCGCTGGTGCATCAGTTGTACGTGGCGGTGGCGGCCCAGGGGCACGGCAAGAACGGCACACAGGCCCTGATGCTGGCTCTGGAGCAATTGTCGGGCGGGGCAGCAAAATGAATTATGTTCAATCACTGTGAGTGCTTCGGCGGTTGGGTTTTTTGCCCTTGGCAGCGGCTGGCGGGGGCGGATATAATCCCGCTTCGGAAGCGGCTGGAAGTTCCGCAGCGATAAGCAGTTAGTACTTGCGGACGGCGGATTTCCCGTATAGAATTAGTTTAGCTGCCAAACCGGCCCACACGAAGACAAGGAGCTGCCGATGATCCGAAGATCCTTTATCCTCCCCTGGATTGGCTTGCTGTGCGCTCTGGCGTGGACGGGCGGCTGCGCCGACCTTCGGATGTGGAATGACGATTTTCTGGACACGTTCCAGCCGTGGGGCATGACGGCTGAGGACCAGATGCAGGGCGAGGGCCCGCTGATCGTCGTGGTCGAGAACCTGACTCGGGCGGCGAATCATAGCGAACGGGCGAACATCCACATCAGTGCGGAGAGCCGGACGGCCTCGGGGATATCGACGACGCTGATGTCGGTTCCCGCACAGGATCGACCGGGCAATGAGGCCTACCGGGACACCTTCGTGCTTAACTGCAAGGACGTTCAGAGCGTCAGCATGCAGGCGACGCTGAACCGGGTCAGCGTCATCTCGGAGAGCGTTTCGGGCGTGTTCCAGGGGGAGAACGAGACGATCTACCTGGCCACGGAAGGGGCAAGCGTCGAGGAGTGGGGCTTCCAGAGAGGCCAGATCATAGACGCGGCGGAAACGGGGGTTGAAAACGCCGAGGACAGCGAGCATTCCGTCTGCCGGATTGAGATGACCGATCAGAACGACACCGTGCGGGTGGATATACCGGTGGTCAGCACGTTCTCGTCCTTCACCCGCAACACGCACTTCGAGTGCGGGAGCGTCCTGGTGTTCGGGATCACCGAAGGCCGGGTCAACGGAGCGATTGACTGGCAGACCTACGAGTGCGACTACTTTTTGGGCACCCTGGGTTCGGAGCAGATCAAGCGGGTGACCGGAGCGGACATCGTGCTGTTTCGCAGCATGCTGTCGGCGGAGGATCTGGAGTACATCGACGAGCAGAACATCCTGAGCCTCTGGGCTGAGCAGGGCGAGGAGGCGCTGACCGAGGACCAGCGTCAGAAGATCGAGGAGTTCAAGGTCCGCACCGCGTCCATTTTCAACTCGTATTTCCGCGATCCGGGACACTTCCTGCTCACGGCGTTGTTCCCGTATCCCAAGCAGTACATGACGATCGGCCTGGCCCTTCCTCAGTTCACGAACCTGGACAACATCCGGTTTCTGATCGAGGAAGCGGCGGAGCAGATGACGACGATCCCGGCTCCGTAGCGGCGACGGGATCCGGCGTTGACCGAGACGGCCCCCAATCCGATGGAGACAATAGCATGACGATCAGTGGAAAGCGCAGTGGAGTGCTGGCTGCGATGGTTCTGGCGATGCTGATTCCGGCGTCGGGGTGTCAGCTTGTCCCGGAGATCTTCAACGAGGACATCTTCCTCAGCGCGATCGACATGGAGAGCGGCACGCAGAACCAGGCCCGCCCGGAAGATGAGAATCTGATTCGCCTGAACTTCAACAACCGCTTGGAGCACACGGTGGTACTGACGGTGCTGGTGCACCGCCCCAGCAGGATCGAGACCGTGAAATGGACCCTGTACGGCCGGTCGACGGTCGGGCAGTTCCTGACCAATTGTCAGAACGATCCGCCGTCGCTGATCCGCCTTCAGTTCCTCGGCGAGGATCAGAGCGTCGAGCTTCCCGAAGAGATGTTCTTCCCGGACGCGTACGTGTTCGTCAACGGGGTGCCCACGCTGATCAGCAAGGCGCCGCCGCCGCTTCAGTTGGACCGGGACTACGTATGCGGCGATTCGGTGGAGTTCATCATTCGGACGAAGCCGGAGGACGCCAAGAAGTTCGAGATTCTGGCTGCGGTTTACCGCGCCAAGAATTAGGGCGTCGCGCCGACCGACGGCAAGAGTGATCGACAGGTTTCAGGCCCGCGAAGCAAGGAAACTGGTATGAAACGAGCCGGTTTGGTGACAGTGGTGGTTTTGGTGCTGGCCGCGGCGGGACTGGTTCCCGGCTGCATCCGGTTGACCAACCCCGTGACCGAGACGATCAATCCCTACACGCAGTGGGATCTCTTCAACGCCGTGGACATCACGGAACTGGTGGACGCCATCGCGTTTGAGATCTCGCGAACCGGACAGGCGCCGACTCCCGAGGAATAGTCGCACCGCCGGGTTGGTAGCGCAGATGCAGCTTCGTCCGATGGAGGCCGATCGATTCGCATGGAAAACGCAGCGGATAAGGTAACGATCAAGATTCCGCGGGAGTTGTACGCCAATCTTCAGGGCATGATTCGCGGGACGGGGTTTCGGTCGGTGACCGAGTTTGTGGTGCACGTGCTTCGCGACGTGGCCAGCGGCGGGAAGCTTCGGGAGAACAAGGGGCAAGGCGGGCTGAGCCATGATGAGATCGAGCTGGTCCGCCAGCGTCTGCGGGCGTTGGGGTATATTGAATAGGCCACTTCTGAGGCCGTCTGTGAGGGGAATGCGCCGGCTTCGTCCAGCGCGGTAGCGGATTAGAGAAGTGAGGGGGTTTCGCGTGGGCAGCCAACTCCGAATGTGGAGGCATGCTGATGGATGATCTAGCGAGACTGAAGAAGAAACAAAAACGATCTTGGTCTTCCTTCATCATGATGGACATCTTCACGCTCCTGCTGACCATTCTGTGCTTTCTCGTCGCCGAAGTGGATGCGAGAGCCGTAATTCCGATAGTATTCTTGACGGCTGCCGCGTTGGCCGGCTACGTGGACTACCGAATCGTGTCCCTCAAGATCGAGATGCTGGAGCGGCAGCATTCATAGTGCTTCATGGGGCGGATGACGGACGATTCATATTCGCGGCTGGAGCGGTTTTATCGCGGGCTGATCGGCGAGCGGGCTGAGCAGTTGCGGCGGTTGCGCGAGCGATCCGGGCTCAAGATCGCGCGGGCGGTGCCTGGTCGGTTTGATCGGGCGCGGCTTTGGAGGCTGGTCGAGGAGTTAAAGCTGATTGTTGGACGGGCGCAGCGGGAGTTCGCGCCGCGGCCCGTGTATGACGATGCGGTGCTGATCGATACGGAGTTGGCCGGGCGGCTGAGCGAACAGCGGGTGCTCGATGAGGGCGGCGTGTACATTCAGGCCGCACCGAGTTATCTGGTGATCCGGCACTTGCAGGGCGTGTCGCCCGAATCGATGAATGGCGGAGAGTCCGCCGAGGGCGGCGGACCTACAGCTTCGCAGATCGAGGAGGCGTCGTACGCCCTGGATCTGTGCGCGTCGCCGGGCGGCAAGGCGTTGCACGTCTACGACCGCTTTGAACGCCGTCGGCCTGTGATCGCCAACGAGTATTCGCAGGCCCGCCGGATGCGCCTGGTCAGCGTGCTGCGGACTTACGGGGCTGAGGCACTGCCGATGGTCGGGATTGACGCGGGGACGGTGTGCCGGTTTGCGGTCAACGAGATTCCGCTGATCGTGCTGGACGCCCCGTGTTCGGGCGAGGCGCACCTGGTGCGGAACGCCAAGGCGCTTTCGCAGTGGCGGCCGCGGCAGACGCAGATGCTGGCGTTGCGACAGCGCGGGATGGCGTCGTCGGCGGTTCACGCCCTGAAGCCCGGCGGCATTCTGCTCTATTCGACCTGTACGATCTCGCCATTCGAGAACGAGCTGATGGTCGATGACCTGCTCAAGCGATTCGGCGACGCGGTCGAGCCGATCCCGTGGCCGAAAGGCGTCATCGACGAGTTCGCTAACGATCCAGCCGACCTGGAAGTCCTTTCGGAGGTGGAAGGCAAGCAGATCGACGAGCGGATCGTCCGCTGCGCGTGGCGGTTCTGGCCTGCGGCGTTGGGCGAACCGTTTTTCGCCGTCCAGATCCGCAAAGTCAAACCCACCCAGCCGAAGCGCGAAGCCAAACCGGTCCCGATCGGCTATCCGCACCACAAGTCGAAACAGGCGCGGCGGCCGGTGCGGGTCGGGCCGGCTGGACGCGAGTATGCCGTGCCGTCGGAGTGGCCGGAGTTGCCGGGGTTGCCGTATCTGCGGATGGGTTGATTGAGGAAAGCGCGAGCGAAGGTTGGGGGCGAAGGCTGGTGCGTCCGGAGGACGCACCCTACGTGACGAGGCGGGAGGCGCCCGGGCGCAGGTGCCAGATCAGGCCGTCGTGGTCCTGGACGAGCAGCGAGTGCTCGCGAGGGTCCAGATCGATGATCCGCGCGTCAAGCCGGCGATTCTCGTGCTCGACGGTCACCGGCCCGTTGCGGCCGGGCGTGAGGGCCAGCCAGTCGCTTCGCAGCGAGTCCAGGTCGTCGGCGGCGACCCTCGCCACCATTTTGTCGAATTCGATGAGCAGATTGCGGGCCAGGCGCAGGCGGTCGGAGTCGTCGAGCTTTCGATCAAGGACTATCGCGGCGGAGCAGGCCCGCTCGGCGATCTCGGCTGGGAATTCGTCCGTCCGCTGCGTGACGTTGAGGCCGATGCCGATCACGAACGCTGAGGCTGAGGGATCGATCTGCGAGCCTTCGATAAGGATTCCGCCGAGTTTTTTGCCAGCGACGTAGACGTCGTTGGGCCAGCGGAGGACCGCGTCGATTGCGAAGGTCCGCCGCACCGCCAGCGCCGCCGCCAGGGCTGCGGCCAGGTTGACCGGGCCGGCGTACCGCCCCACTTGGCCGTCGAAGATCAGGAGGACCGAACAGAGCACCGACGAGTTCGGCGCGGCCAGCCACGATCGGCCCGCGCGCCCGCGGCCCTGCGTCTGCTGGTTGGCGAAGACCGCCAGCCCGTCGTAGCGCCGGTCGGACTGCACCGAGCGGAGGACGTCATTGGTGCTGCTGACGCTCGGGTAGACGATGCAGGTGGTTCCCACGCGGCGAACGCCGAGATCCTTTTCGATCGCAGCGGCGCTGAAGACCGGCGAGCCGGCGGGTTTCATGCCGAGGCTTCCGCGGACCGGAAGGTGGCGGTCTGCAGTTCGAGGGTCAGGTCGAGGGCTGGGGCGGAGTGGGTCAGGGCCCCTACCGCGATGCGGTCGATGCCGGTCCGGGCCACGTCGGCGATGTTGCTCAGATCGACGCCGCCGCTGGCTTCGAGGAGCGGAACGGGCTGCGGCGAGTCGATGCCGGAGCGGGCGAACCAGTCGTTGCGAATGGCGACCGAGTTGCGGAGCTGGTTGATGCTCATGTTGTCCAGCAGGATCACATCGGGCCGGCCCTCGAGGGCGTCGATCAACTGGTCGATCCGGTCGACCTCGACCCAGATCGGCAGGTCCTTTTTCTTGCGGCGCAGGGCCGTCCGGACCCGCCGGACCATTTTGGGGATGTTGAAGTGGTCCATCGCGGCGATGTGGTTGTCCTTGATCATCACGCCGTCGCAGAGGCCGAGGCGATGATTGGTGCCGCCGCCGCATCGGACGGCATACTTGTCGAGGATGCGGTAGGCGGGCATGGTCTTGCGAGTGTCGGTGATGACGGCTCCGGTGCCGGAGATGGCCTGGACGCAGCGGGAGGTCATGGTGGCGATGCCGCTGAGGCGCGAGAGGAAGTTCAGGAATATCCGTTCGGCCATCACGATCGAGGCTACCGGTCCGGAGATCATCGCGATCTGCTGGCCGGCCCGCACGTACGTGCCGTCGGCGACCAGCACTTCGACGGTCATGGCCTTGCTGTAGTGCGGCGCGATCTGGCCGACGATCCACCCTCCAGCCAGGGCCCCGTCGGTGTTGGCGCTGATCACGGCTTCGCCGATGAGCGAACGGTCGACGATCATGCGGGCGTCGACCAGGTCGGGGTCCGGGACGTCTTCGCGGACCGCCAGCTCGATCAGCGGCTCGGCCGCCCGGTGGAGCTGCGGCGGCGTAAAGCCGCACTCGCGGGGCAGCAGTTCGGCCGCCATCGCTTCAAACAGACGCTCTTTGCCTCCGGTAATCACCGGCAAATCCGTCACTCCTGTCAAGGAAACACCCGGTCAGGACCTCTTCGCCGACCGCCGCCGCCCCCGGCCCTTGGGGCCGGAAGCGTTCTGTGCCGTATCACTTTTAACCGTCTCGCCGCGAACTTCAAGCAGTTTATCCCGAATCAGGGCCGCATGTTCGAACTCAAGCCGCTCGGCCGCTTCGAGCATTTCCTGTTCGAGCATCCGGGCCAGTTCGTCCTTGTCGAACTTTTCCTCGTCGGCTCCGACGATCGTCCGTTCGATCTTGCGGGCGGTGATTTCGGTTTCGAGGCCGGCGCGGATGGCTTTGCGGACGGTTTCGGGCGTGATGCCGTGCTCGCGGTTGTAGGCCTCCTGGATCTCGCGGCGGCGCTGGGTCTCAGCCATCGCCTGCTCCATCGCGGGGGTGATTTTGTCGGCGTAGAGGATGACCTCGGCGTTGACGTTGCGGGCGGTCCGGCCGATCATCTGGATCAGCGAGGTCGGCGAGCGGAGGAAACCCTGCTTGTCGGCGTCGAGAATGGCCACCAGCGAGACCTCGGGCAGGTCGAGCCCTTCGCGGAGCAGGTTGACGCCGATAATCACGTCGTAGGTGCCCATCCGCAGGTTCTTGAGGATCTCAACCCGTTCGAGGGTGTCGATCTCGGAGTGCAGGTAGTGGCAGTTGATACTCTCAGCGGCGAAGTAGTTGGCCAGGTCCTCAGCCAGACGTTTGGTCAGCGTGGTGACCAGGACCCGCTCGCCGCGGGCCACGCGGCCGTTGATCTGCTCGTGCAGATGGGGCACCTGCCCGCTGGCAGAGTGGACGTATATCTTCGGGTCGATCAGGCCGGTCGGGCGGATGATCTGCTCGACCACCTCGCCGGCGCACTTCTGCAGTTCGTAGGGGCCCGGCGTGGCGGAGACGAACAGGATGTTGTTCCAGAGGGTTTCGAACTCCTCGAACCGCAGCGGCCGGTTGTCCAGGGCGCTGGGCAGGCGGAAACCGTGCTCGACCAGCACTTCCTTGCGGTGCCGGTCGCCCGCGTACATGGCCCGAAGCTGCGGCAGCGTCACGTGGGACTCATCGAGGATCAGCAGGTAGTCTTCGGGGAAATAGTCGATCAGGGTGTAGGGCCGGCTGCCCGCCGGTCGGCCGGAGAGGTGCCGCGAGTAGTTTTCAATGCCCGAGCAGTAGCCGACTTCGCGGAGCATCTCCATGTCGTACCGCGTCCGGGCGGCGAGGCGCTGGGCCTCGAGCAGCTTGCCCTGGGTCTTGAGTTCGTCGAGGCGGTCTTCAAGTTCTTTTTCGATGAATTCGAGGGCGGCTTCGACGCGGTCTTCGGGGATCACGTGGTGCTTGGCCGGGTAGAGGACCATCGTCTCCTGGCGGTGGATGGTCTGGTTGGTCAGCGGGTTAATCAGGTGGATGGCGTCGACCTCGGTGTCGAACAGCTCGATCCGATAGCCGTACTCGGCGTAGGCTGGATAGATTTCGATGTTGTCTCCACGAGCGCGGAATTTGCCGCGGGCCAGGTCGGTGGTCGATCGCTCGTACTGCATTTCGACCAGGCGGGCCATCAACTCAGCCCGGTCGAGGGTCTGACCCCGCCGGACGTTCAGGACCAGGGCTTTGTAGTCTTCCGGGTCGCCGAGGCCGAAGATGCACGAGACGCTGGCCACGATGATGGTGTCGCGCCGGGCCAGCAGGGCGCTGGTGGCGGCCATCCGCAGGCGGTCGAGATCCTCGTTTCGCGAGGCGTCCTTCTCGATGTAGATGTCCCGCTGAGGGATGTAGGCTTCCGGCTGGTAGTAGTCGTAATAGCTGACGAAGTACTCGACCGCGTTGTGGGGAAAGAGCTCGCGGAATTCCTCGTAGAGCTGGGCGGCGAGGGTCTTGTTGTGCGAAATGACCAGGGCCGGACACTGGTGCCGGGCGATCACGTGGGCCATGGTGAACGTCTTGCCCGAACCGGTGACCCCCAGCAGCGTCTGGAAGGGTTGGTTCTGGCGCAGCCCTTCCGAGAGCTGTTCGATGGCCTGCGGCTGATCGCCCTGCGGCCTCAGATCGGTTACCAGTTCAAATCGATCCATAACGAGTAATTATACTCGGTGTACGCTCTATGGCGTACTCATCGAGCTGCCATCTTCTTGCAGTCGCACTTATTAAAATGCTTCTATAGATATATCGGTCGTCTAGCGCAATCCTGCCGCAGCGGTTGAAAGTCTCAAGAGTGCGGCAACGACGGGACAGGCGAGGCAATGCGTGAAAGGGCGCAGAAGATCACCCAGGCAATACAATAGAAGCGGGACTACTACTAGAGGTTCCGCGGGCTCAGGCGGCTGGGCTCTTCGATCAGCCAGAACCGGTCCCAGTCCTCAACGGCCATCTTCCAGTTCTTTTCATGGACTTCGCTGATCCGGTGGGACCGCTCGCGGGATGACTGTCCAAGGGTGGCACAGCCGGCCAGGGAGATCGAGAAGGCGGCCAACATCAGCACTGCCAGAAGTTTACGCATTGCCATACCTCGCTTTGCAAGTGTCCGGCCCATTGTATCGCCGCCCCGACAAGCCCGTCAAGGCAAAATCATGAGCCAGACCGGTCGCCGTCCTTACCCGCCTTGCCGTAGAGGCCGCCTTTGTAGAGGCGGCGTTCGAGGGATCGGACGTAGCCGGTCCAACTGGTTTCCGGGTCGGTGGCGTTGGCCGATTCGATCTCGAGGCGGACCATTTCGAGCTTGGCGTCGAGGTTGTCGAGGTGGTGGAGGGCGAGGGATTCGGCGGTCATGGGTAGCCGGGCGGCGCCGAGTTCGTATTCGCCGTGGTGCGAGAGGACCATGTGCTGGAGCAGGTGCAGGATACGCTCCGGGAACGGCTCGCCGAGTTCCTTTTCCGCCAGGCGGGCCTTCTGCTCGATGAACAACGCTCCGATCACCAGGTGTCCGACGAGCTGTCCTCCGTCGCTGTACTTGAACGCCCCTTCGCAGGTCAGTTCATGGGTCTTGCCGATGTCGTGGAGGAACGTGCCGGCGATCATCAGGTCCATGTCGATCTGCGGGTATCGCGGCCCGACCAGCAGGACCAGTTCCATGAGGTTCAGCGTGTGTTCGAGGAGGCCGCCGATGCAGGCGTGGTGCATCTGGACGGCGGCTGGGGCCTTGCAGAACTGCTCCATGAGCTTCTTGTCGTCGACGAACTGCTTGACCAGGTAGAGGACGTTGCGGTCCTTGACCATTCGGAGGATCTCCAGGACCCGCCTTTTCATCTGGTCGATGTCCTTGGCGGTCTTGGGCAGGAGTTCCTCGACGTCGGCGGCGGAGACATCGACGGCTTTGATGCCCTCGATGATGAACTGCAGCGAGCCCTTGTAGCTCTCGGTCCGGCCGCGGACCTTGACGAAGCCGTCCTGGGGCAGGAGGTTGTAGAGTTCCTGCGAGGCCTGCCACACGCGTCCGGGCATCTGTCCGGTGCGGTCGGCCAGGACCGCGTGAATGTAGAGCGATCCGTTGTTGGCGCTGCGGAGGTCTTTTTGCGTGAGCAGGAAGACCTGATCGTCGAGGGTGTCGCCGGAGGCGAGGTCCTTGATATAGCGTCTGGACATAAGCGAAGGCTTCCTATAAACTGGAAAACTTGAACTATACTCCTTTTCCGGCTGGGTATCAAGACTTTAAGGACGGGCGATGGCGACGATTACGCTGACCAGCGATTTCGGTCTGGCTGACTACCATGTCGGGGCGATCAAGGGGATTATCCTGCAGATTGTTCCGGACGTTCGGCTGGTGGACATCACGCACGAGATAGCGCCGCACGACGTTCTGGGCGGCGCGCTGGTTTTGCGGGAGGCGTGGCGGGCGTTCGCACCGGGCACGATCCACGTGGCGATCGTGGATCCGGGCGTGGGCTCGCAGCGGAAGATCATCCTGGCCCAGTACGGGCGGCAGTACCTGCTGGTGCCGGATAACGGCCTGATCACGCTGATCCATCAGATCAGCCCGCCCGAGCGGCTGTTCGTGGTGGCCAACGAGGCGCTGTTCTGCCAGCCGGTCAGCCCGACGTTCCATGGCCGCGACGTTTTCGCCCCGGTCGCGGCGCATCTGGCCCGAGGCCTGAAGCCCGAGCAGATCGGGCCGGAGACGAACCTGGTGAACCTGCTGGAGTTGCCGGTCGAGCACCTTCAGGACGGCAACAAGCTGGTCGGACGAGTGATTCACGTGGACCGGTTCGGGAACCTGGTGACGGACCTGTCGGCTGACGAACTGCGCCGATTCGTCCGCAAGGATCATGTGCCGGAGGTTAGGGTCGCGAATCGCTCGATGGGGCCGATCCGCGTGACCTTCGCCGACGTGCCGGCGGGCGAGCCGGTGGCGTACATCGGATCGGCGGGATTCCTCGAAGTGGCGTTCAATCAGAAGCGGGCCGACCACGAGCTGTCGGCCGGCAAGGGAACGGCGGTCGAGGTCGTCTGACCGCGCCGCTGGTTAGAACTTCTCCCAGTGCAACACTTCAGCCACGGGCTTTTTCGCCGCGCGGCTTGCCTCCTGGGCGGAGCGGCCGACGGCCACGTGGGCGACCAGCTTCATGTTCGCCGGGGCGCCGAGCAGTTTGACAATATCGCTGGCGTAAGGTTTCTTGTCGCCCGCCACCCAGCAGGTTCCCAGCCCCAGGGCTTCGGCGGCGAGCAGGATGTTCTGCGTGGCGGCGCTGCCGTCCTCGATGAAGTACTTGGTGTCCTCGCAGAGGACGACGATGCACGCCGGAGCGTCGGCGATGAACTTACCGTATTCGGTGATCTCAGCGATCCGGCGGCGCATGGCCGGGTCGGTGACCACCACGAAATGCCACGGCTGAACGTTCCGCGCGGTGGCCGCCAAGCGTCCGGCGTCCACGATCCGCTCGAGATCCTCGCGCGCGACCGGATCGGGCCTGAACTTGCGGTGGCTGCGGCGGGACTTGAGCACGTCGAGGGCGTATTTGGCACGGTCATCCATCTTGCGCCTCCTTGATTGGGGGCTCGACCTCGGCGACGTAGGGCCGGCCGAGCAGTTTCTTGACCAGGATGAGTTCGCCCGCGTCGTTGCCCTCGATCGCGTGGCCGATGAACTGCAGGGCGTAACCGATCACCAGCCCCCCCCCTGCCGCCAGCCAGTACGCCGCTGCGCCGGTGGCTCCGGCGGCGACGGCCAGCGGTATGGCGGCGATGGTCAGCGGAATCCCGATCGCGTGTAGCACGAGACTCCGGCGGTTGCGATGGCGACGAAACCAGTTTTCGAACATGGGCAACGGCGTCTCCTATAAGGTTCCCATAACTATATCGGAGTCCGAATCGCCAGGCAACCGCACACGGTCCAATCTGACAATTTGACAGTTTTTAATCGCGGCCAGGAATCCGCGATGCAAACCCTTGTGCCGCCGGTATTTACAAAACAGCACATTGGCACGGAGTTTGCAATGGAGAAAGGCGGCGAAGCGAACCCGGGCAACCGGGGCGGATCGCACGGTTTTTTGGAAAGGAGGAACACCATGATACCAGTGAGAGTTGAACGGCGCAGAAACGTTCCTGGCAGATTGGCTGAGTTTTGGGGAGATGCAAACATGATGACGGACTTCGATCGATTCTTTGAGCGGGTGTTCGGTGATCGTCAGGGCGGCGGCTGGTACCCGGCCGATGTGTGGGAGGACGAGGAGAGCCTGCACATCGAGCTGGAGATGCCTGGCTTCAAGTCCGAAGACGTGCAGCTCAGCTACGAGGCGGGCATTTTGCGGGTCGAGGCGGAGAAGAAACCCACAGAGGCCAAGGGCCAGTATCACCTCTCGGAGCGGCGCTACGGCAAATTCGTCCGGGCGTTCCAGTTGCCCAACGTGATCGACCCGGAGAGCATCAACGCCTCGTTCCGCGACGGCGTGTTGAACATCTCGCTGTCGAAGAAGCCGGAGACCAAGGCGCGGAAGATCGAGATCAAACCCGGCTAGTCGCCGCCGGCGGACCTCCCGAACGAGCAAGAACCTCACCATGGGCCGATCCAACGATCGGCCCGTTCTTTGCGCGAAGATTGCGATCGGGAGTTGAGAGAAAAGTTACTCGGCCAGAGGCAGCGCCAGCGAGAAGCAGGTGCCCGCACCGGGCGTGCTTTCGACCGACAGCACGCCGCCGGCCTGCTCGACGATGTACTTGGAGATGGCCAGGCCCAGCCCGGTGCCCTGCATGTCCGGCCGCTCGGCTTTCGACTTGGTGGTGAAGAACGGATCGAAGATTCGCGGGAGCTGTTCCGGATCGATGCCGCAGCCGGTGTCGGCCACCTCGATCGACACCTGCCGGTCGGCGGCCTTCGACCGGATGGTCAGCCGGCCGGCCTTGCCGA
>JAAYCJ010000305.1 GCA_012729815.1 Phycisphaerae bacterium
TAGATCATGCCGTTGTAGAGCGACGCGGGGGCGTTGAGCTCGCCGGGGGTGCCGGTATCCACAGGTTTGCCGAGTTCCGGCTTGACGGGCTCGAGCTTGAGTTCCACATGGCAGAGCCATGAACCGGCCAGATTGATGGCATCGCCACCGGCGGCGGGGGTCAGCGTCAACTCGGGACCCCTGAAACCGCCATCCATGTAGTGATCAAAGACGCGGACGGCGATGGTGTTCGTGCCGGCTTTGACCAACGCGCCGGGGACGGTGTACTTGCGAGCGGCGGCCCAGTAGGAGGGAGTCTCGGGTCCGGTAGCGCCGACTTTCTCGCCATTGAAATAGGTGGTGTCAAAGTCGTCGATGGCGCCGATGGCAAGGACCATGTCCTTACCCGCCCAGTCGTCTGGTATCGCGATCTCCTTGCGATACCACACCACCCCGTCCATCGACGCTGGCATCATGCCGGGAAGCTGTGCCGTTTCCCAGGACCCATCGTCGAAATCGGCATTCGCCCAACCTTGCTCGAAGCCCTCATTGCCCGGGTCGCCGCGGTGGGTCTGGACCTCCCACTTCCGGAGGATTTTGACGTAGGCCTGACGGGCGTCGTCGGGGTTTTCGGCGGCGAGTTGGAGTTGCTCGTAGATCGGCTGCAGGGACGGCTTGGTGTTGAATGCCTCGGCGGGCGTCCAGGTCTCGGCATTGGTGCCGCCCCAGGAGCTGTTGATCAGGCCAACCGGCACCTCGAGATCCTGGTGGAGTTTGCGGCCGAAGAAGTAGGCCGCGGCGGAAAAGTGGGGGATGGTCGCCGGCGAGCACTCCACCCAACCGCCGTTCAAATCCTTGGTAGGCGCGGCGGCTGGGATGTTCGGAACGGTGAACAGGCGGATCAAGGGGTACTCGGCGGCGGCGATCTCCTCAGCGGCGTTGTTGACGGCCACCACGGACATCTGCATATTCGATTGGCCGGAGGCGAGCCAGACCTCCCCGACCAGGACGTTCTTGAGGACAATCGTGTTGCTCCCGCGGATGGTCATCTCGTAAGGCCCGCCCGCCTTCAGCCGTTTGAGGTTGACCCGCCAGTCGCCGTTCTTATCCGCGGTAGCGGAGCGATTCTGGCCCAGGAATTCGACCGTGACCTGCTCGCCTGGAGCAGCCTTTCCCCAGATCGGGACCGTGGCGTCCCGCTGGAGGACCATGTGGTCCCCGATCAGGGCCGGCAGCGTCACCTCCGCCATAACAGGCGATGCCAACAAAAGATAGAACAAAGCGATGAGACAGGAGAGAACGACAGTTTTTGCACGCATGGTTATCCTCCGCAGACTGCGCAATAGTTATTTTACACCGCCGACCTCACGCGGTTTCCGCGAGATTGGTCATTTTCTCCAACCGACCCACCACCCGAGAGGTCCGGACGGGGACACCTGCAGATTCCGACCCCGCCCCACCTGACGTGGCCATCCCGCGACGGACGCAGTATACTCTGCGGAACGCGTTCAAGGAGCAGCCATGAGCCTGACCGAGTCGATCAGACAGCGGACGGTGGAAGACCTTCTTCCCGCACCCCAATCCGTTGAGGCTTGTTCTTCGGACTTTCCGCTGGACGCTTCCACCGTCATTGCCTTCAGCTCCGGTCAGGCTGAGTTCGCTGCGCAGCGGCTGGTCGAGATGATCCGGGCCGAGCACAATCTGGCCCTCAAGGTCCGGCGGATCGGCGCACCGGGTCTTGCGGTATGGCTGACCGACGGCGAAGGCTCGCCGCCGTCCGCCATCGGCCTGCCGTCCGAGGCCTACCGTCTCGATGCGGACAGCCGATCCGTCCGCATCGGCGCGGGCGACGAGGCTGGGCTGCTCTGGGGCGCGATGACGCTGCGGCAGTTGATCGTCCGCCGGGACGGTCAACTCCGGGTCTGCGGCGCGAGGATCGAGGACCAGCCGCGCTACCGCTGGCGAGGCTTCATGATCGACTCCGGCCGGGCGCCCAACTCCTTGCCCAAACTCCAGCGCATCATCCGCATCTGCTCAGCCCTGAAGCTCAACTTTGTGATTTTCCGCGAAGGCGACGACGAGCTCAACGCGGTCCGGTACCAAACCAACCGTCTCGGATCGGCCAACCCTTGCGCACTGACCATCGAGCAGGTCCGCGAGTTCGTCCGGTACGCCCGCCGCCACGGCATCACCGTCATTCCCGAGATCGAATCGCTGGGCCACTCGCAGGCCAAGCGCCGCCACTATCCGGACCTCGTGACCAGCGGCCGGCCGCAGCACTACGAGGGGATCGGCGAGCACATCCGCAAAGCCCACCTGCTGCCCGAGGACCCACGCAGTTACGATCTGCTCGAATCCGTCTACCGCGAATGGCTCGGCGTCCTTGACCACGGCATGCTCCATCTTGGCCTCGACGAGGTGCCGCTGCCCGCCGACCAACAGGCCCGGCATTTTCGGGGCCTCCTGGAGCGAATCGAGACGGTCGAACAGAACCTGGGCCGGCGGATCACGCCTTTGGTCTGGGCCGACGCCCCGCCGACGCCTCCCGGGCTGGCCGACCGCGTAATCCGCTGCCTCTGGAGCTACCCTGAGCACGCTGAGTTCGGCCCGATTTCGCAGACCAACGAACACCTGCGCCGTCAGGGCATCGAATCGCTGACCCGGCTGGGCAGCACAGAGACCGCCTGGATGGGCGGCGGGTCGGGCTCGTCGCATCAGCCCTACTCCAAGTGCCCATACGACCAGGCGTTCGACAACCTTCGCCAGTGGGCCGACTTCGCCCGCCCGTATCCGAACCTCACCGGCCTGTGCGCCGTCCAATGGGGCGGCAACATGCTCGACGAATGGCTGCCGGATTTCGCCGCGGCGGCGGATGTGTCCTGGAACCCGAACCGCCAGAGGGAGTCGTTCGACGAACGGATGGCTCGCATCCGCCGCATGTTCGCCGCCCTGCCCGACGCCGCCGATCCGCATCCGGAGACAATCGACCCGCCCGCCTGGGACGGCATCTGGCTCAAGCACGGCCGATGGCATCAGGACATCATGAGCCAAGCCACGAGCGGCTGATCCACGAGACCGACGCAGGCCAGCGGCCACCTGAGCCCCAACCGGTTCCCCGACGCCCACCGCACGTAATTGATATCGAGATAGCTGATCACCACGTCCGCAGGGTCGCCAGCCGGACCGAAGTCTCTATCGGCGACGGCCGGCCACCAGCCGCCGCGTCCTCCGAAGAAAACCGCTTTCGTGCTTCCACACTACCCGTCAGCGATCCCACGCTGAACAGGCGGACTACCACGGTCGATGTGCCTCTCTTCTTCCCAGGCCACTGCCCATGTGCAAAGTGACCTACGCCTGCCACGGGACAATTGGGCCTAATTGTACAATATTATCACGCCCTGTCAACCTCATAGTTCATATTAACTCATATTTTCCGCTCCGCCAGTGCCGTGACAGTCCTGATCGCAACCATTCCTCTGTGAGACGGACAGTCAGGTGCAAACCTGTGCAACCGTTTGCCTTGGCCCGTCTGCGGTGCAAATCCCACTCCCTCCGGCATTTGCAGCGGCGAAGGACGCATTTTGACGGCGGGTGCATGGGCGTGCGTCCCCATATCTGAGGGCAATCCTATGGAGACGGACGACGAGCAGGCTGGTGGACCGGGAGGAATAGCGATCTGGCGTCATGTGCCCTTCGACCGCGACCCGAGCCTGGTCCCGCCGCTCGATGCCGGCCACGCCGCCAACCGGTCGAAGGCCGTCTGGGCGACCAACTGGGGCCAGAACGTCGGCCAGGAACGGACTTGGCTGATGGAAGCAGCCTTACCGGCGGTGTGGATGGATGGCTTCGATGCCCAGTCCGGCAACTGATGAGGCATTGAGACGCTGTCAGAGCGGCAGGTTCTCGATCATGTAGGCTTGGAGGTTGCCGGATTCGTTGGAGTTGAAGAACGCCCGTCGGCCGTCGGGCGAGAGGAACGGGTGCGAGTGGGTGTCCTTCGTCTTGGCTGTGCGGGTGTTCAGAAGGTAGCGGACAGTCTTTGGCGGTCGGCCCGGCTTGTCGAGGGCGAACAGATACAGCGTTTCGCGGCCGTCGGGATGCCAGAAGTCGCTGATCAGCCGCGTGCCTTCGATGTCGGTGGCGAAGTGGTAGAACATCGGCTCGGCCGTATCGACGGAAAGGAAATGCCGCACCGCGTCCGGGCTTTGCGAGCCGATATGCCCAGCCTCCGCCACCGGCTGCGATTCGATCAGCCGGCACTCCATTCGGGCCCCTTCCTGACGCTTGGGCAGGTACGTCATCGTGCTGGTGATGGCCCAGCCGCTGCGCCCTCGCCAGCACTGATGGCCCTGGCAGTACTCGGACCCGTCACGACCCCACGGCATCGTCCGGAGGTCACCGCCATCGTCGCGGATGACGTGGACGTCCGCTCCGCCGGGGTCGTGGCCGTAGGCGAGCGTCTCACCCGTGGTCGTGTCCCAGAGCTGGCCGTGGTTCTGTTGGATCAGCAGGTCGCGGCGACGCTGCGGATCGTGCGACCGGCAGTATTGCGGATGCGAATTGCGGATGAACGGATCGCGCCAGATCACCATAGCCTCGCCGGTCGCCAGGTCGAACCGAACGATTCCCCACGGATCGCGCTCGACGCCCACTCCCGCCCCGGTCACCAGGTAGCGGCCGTCGGATGACATCGTCGAAAGCGGGTAGATCAGCCGCAGCGGCACGTCCGCACCGGATAGCGGCTGGTCGTAGACCCTCAGCGTCTCCCGCCCCGTTCCGTCCGGCCGGACGCGACGCAACGCCACCGCGCCGCCGGACTGGGCGTCGTCGGTCAGGTAGTATACCCATTGGTCGTCCGGGCTGAACGACGGCGCGCAGACGTTCAGTTCGTTGGTCAGCGGAGAGATTTCTTGCGCGTCCAGATCGCAGAGATGATACTGGTAGTCCGGATCGTTCAGCGTGTGATTGTGCGCCATTCGCGACCGGCGGATCAGGAACCGCTGCGAGTCCGACGAGAAGACCTGGGCCTCCATGTAGACGTGGCAGAACGGATGGTCCGCATCGGCTGTAAGCTGCACCACGCGCAGACCCGGCGGCGACTCCGAATCGAGCAGGTCGGGCCGATCGATGAACGTTTTGGCGGGCATCAGTCGGAACCCCAATCCGATTTCAGTTCGAACTCTTCAAACACAGCCGTGCATGGCGGACCTTCGGTAATGTACATCTTGCGATAGGCCGGCACCATGATGCGGCCGCTCTGGGTCGTCTGGCCCTGGCTGCGATTGTGCCGGCAGACCGAACCGGGGTCTTCAGCGTGATGGGCGAGCAGCCGCTTCATCCCATCGAGCGTGAACTCGATTTGACCGTTGCGATAGAGCCGGTCGATCGTTTCCTTTCTCGCGTACTTGGGCCGCAGGTAGTCCGGCTCGTCCTGGGCCTCGACCTTGCCGCTGGTAAACAGACCCGTCGTGAACGCGAACTCGCCCGTTACGTCCATCCGCCACCGCTGGTCGGCATTGCCCTCCATCATGAAGGCGTGGCCATCCGCGTCGGCCATCAGGAACACGCCGACCTTGCCGACGCACCGCTGGGACCGGTAGATTTCGAACGCCTCATCCAGGCTGCTCGCATACTGGGCCGCCACACGATCGATGATCGCCATCGACGTGCCGTCGTCGGTCCGGTACGGATGGTGATGGGCTGAGACCGCGGCCCGCGCGACCCCCTCCTGGTTGATCCAGTTGCCCACCCACACCGTGCCTACAAAGCTGACTCCCAGGTAGGCGTTGCCCTTGTCCGGGATCACGTTCCGCACCACCGCTGCGTCGAGTTCCTCGCGCTCGCAGTCGAGGTTCTGGGCCAGCAGCGGCCCCACGTCGCTGTGCGAAAAGAAGATCGGCGTGCAGCCGGCGATCACGTTGAAGTGGTTGTACGCCAGCATCTGCTCGTAGCTCAAACCCGCCCCCTCGCCGATCCCCTCGATCTCCTCAGCCACCTCCGGAAACCGCTCCTCCAGGTACGTGCGGATCAGCGGTGAGACCCGGGTCTTCCGCGCCCGCGCACAGTAGAACTCGAAGTACTTGCGGATATCCTCGGCAAACGCCGCCCCATGCCGCCGCCCGATCTCCCGCGGACCGCCCTGCAACTCGATGTACCGCATCAGCCGCTCCTTCTTCAACAAACCGAAGCCAGCAGGCCGCCAAACCGACGCCGCCCATTCTACCCGGCCGACCGGACGGAATCGAGCGCTTAACGCAAGCCAAGCCGCCGACGGACTCTCTGGACACGCGAGGTCGATTTCACTATGATTACATTAGCAGCAGCGAACAATCGGCAAGCTGCCCTGTCATTGCGGGAGATACGACCGTGGACATGGCGTTCATCGAACAACACCGCGACCAAATCCTGGCGGTCGCCCGTCGGCACGGCGTCGATCGCATCCGGGTCTTCGGCTCGGTGGCTCGCGGAGACGCACAGCCGGACAGCGACGTGGATTTCCTCGTCACCGTCTCCGGCCCGACCAGCCCCTGGTTCCCCGGCGGCCTCGTCGCCGACCTGGAGGACCTCCTCGGACGCCGCGTCCAGGTCGTCACCGAATCCGGCCTGCACGACCTGCTCCGCGAACAGGTGCTCTCGCAGGCCGTTTCGCTCTGCGGAAACACCTGTGACTAACCCACGGTTAGAGACCCAAAGGATGGAAATCACTTCAGTGCGCCGACAGAGAGTCCGGCTTGAGCTTCTGGCCTCGCTCTGCTTCCTGGCGTCCTGTAACCCAGGATACACGACCCATGCGGCTCATGAGATAGAACTGCTTGCGGGGCAGGGCACGATCCACCGATGAATGGGCAGGTCTTGACCCTACAGACATCCGGCCGAATGGTCGCCAACATTGGAATAAAACATGCACCTTCGCGAGATCACAGACTCGGACATTCCGGCGTTGTTCGCCGTGCGGGTGGCTACGCGTGAGAACGCGTTGTCGCGCGAGCAGTTGGCGATGATGGGCATCAGCGAGGAGTCCGTCGCGGCGATGCTGAACACCACTCATCGCGGCTGGCTGTGCGAATGCGACGGCGGCGTGGTCGGCTTTGCCATGGGCAATCGCGCTACCGGTGAGATGTGGGTCATCGCGGTGCTCCCGGCGTACGAGGGCCGGGGCATCGGCGGGCAGCTTCTGACCCGCGTCGAAGATTGGCTCTGGTCGGCCGGCTGGGATGAGATTTGGCTGACCACCGACGTCGATCCGGCGCTTCGGGCGTACGGTTTCTACCGCAGGCACGGCTGGAGGGACGAAATGATCAGAGACGGCGTGCGATATATGAAGAAGACGAACCCCGACAAGCCCGCGCATTAATCGTCGTCCGCGGGCACAGCTATAGCATCGACCGGCCCGTGGGTTGTCGATCCCGCTTCAGGTACTCAACCAAGGCCACTGCGCTATTGTGCTCGGCGTCTTTGGCTCCGTAGGCGATCGTGACCTTCCCCTTACGGGCGCGTCGGCGGATATCATCAAGAGCGTCCTGATGCTCTGCCAGTTCCTCGAAGCCACTTTTCCCGTTTCGATAGATTGTTATCCGTCATGCTTCATTTCCGGTTATTGCCTGTCCGCAACACGACCGCCCCTTCTTCAGGCACCGTCCATCGCACCTTTGCTCCGGGTGTGACAATCTGAGAGCGATCCATCACCGGGTATTCCTGCCGGAGCGTTACCGGTTGCCGACCCGTAAATCCGGTTTCTTCCCGGGACAACACAAATTCCGCCTCCTGGGGGACACTGTCGGGATTAAAAAGGAAAATGATTCCTTCCTCCCCTTGAAAATGCGCCGACCCATCCACGCGGCCACGACCCGGCCAGTCCAAAAGGTCACGACGAACGAACAGAAAATCCACGTTTCGGCGGCCCCAGTCAAGCCATTCTGCAATTTCCGCCTTGTCCTTGTCCGGAATGCCGGTTTTCGTCGGCAGGTACATCAGCAGGTTCGGCGAACAGGAGAGTGCGCTAAGCAGGATATAATCGAGCTTTGCGCTCGGCCAAGCCGGTTTACGGGCTGGGTTGCCGAAGCTGGGGAACAGCAGCGACTGATCGAGCCAGTGCGGAAAGAACTGGTGATGGACCCGGATTCGCGAAGCGGTGCGGATCTCATCACCGCCTGCCACGTTCGATCCGGCGGTCCCGCTCTCGATCAGGGTGAAACAGGCATCCACATTCCGCTGAGCCCAGATGCCCAGGTCCTGGAACGGGCGACACATGATGATGTAGATACCCGGATGCCGCCGCCGCACTTCCACAATCAGGCGGGAGAGCATTCGCTGACAGGCATAGTTGGCGTCACCCGGCAGGTGGTCATGATTCGCGGCCAGGCAGGTAACGGGAACCGTGGTATGGAAGAACGCGCCCGTACCCCAGAAGTCGCCGTCCATACACCAGCTCTCATAGAGGTCTGTTCCGAGGGCATCGTCCACAATGATGCGCTCGAGCCAGCGGGCAAAAGGCAGACAGGCGACGCAGTTGGCTTTCCGCCGTTCAAAATGATCGGCATTGGTCCCGCTCAACGGTTCACCCTCCACGCGGCGGAGCCAGTCGGACCGGTGGGAACAGAACGGTCCGCCATAGTCGCGCCACGGGTGGGTATTGTTCATCGTCGGCCACTGTGTGAGCTTGAGTCCAAGTTCGCGTGCCCGGTTGGCAAATCGCAAAACCCTCGGACCGGGTACATAGCGGCCATCCTCCCGTAATTCCCGCATCTTGGCCGTTTCCCCGCCCCAGGGATGCGAATCCGTCAGCCCGTCCACCCCGCAGGCCCGGATAAACTCAAGGGATTGCAGATCACGTTCCAGTTCCTCGTCAGAATGGTAGCCCGCCTGCTGCATTTCGCTGTGCCAGCCGCAGGCAAAGGCCGTCAGTCCATGGCGCGGCGGTCCGAGGATATCCGAGGCCATGGCCGTCATGGCCGCCGATTCGGAGGGGAGCGGCAGGATGCTCGAGGCAGGGAGGGTCGCCATTTCTTCTGTTTGGGGCTTTGCGGCCAGCCCTGCGGCGGCGGCGCCGTCAAATCCCGTTGAACCGGCCACACATTCCATGAATGATTTGGTGGGTTTCCAAGTTTCAGCATGAAGGTCTCGCGGTCCCCGGCGATATACGCCCAGGTACATCGCTTCGCCTTCAAATCGCTCTCCCGCCCGGACTTTGAGATTGGGCGTGTATTCAAGCCGTACCGTTGGTCCTCTCAGAGTTGAGCGATCATAGGGCATCTCGATCCCCGTGAAGAGCCCCCCGTTCGCGGATCGGACGAAGAACGTTCGGTTCGGTTCGCTGTCCACCGGTCGCCGCAAACTCCACCCATGTTTCATGCGGACATAGTCCGAAAGCCAATCAAAGTCCGGATACCGGTAACAAACCAGCGATACATCGGCGGCCGGGAAGGTCGGCGTACCCAACGTAACCCGCCTTAATGCGACATCATGGAAGAAGACAAGGGCCAGGTGTTTTTCCGCAAAGTGTCGGCCGGGCAGGAGTTCATAACGTATTTCGGCCGCCATCAAAGGATGCGAAAAGCGGAACCGCACACCGGTATCCGTGCAATGCGGCAGTTCAGCCGCCATATCGGTATGGCGCAGGGCATGTGAATCAAACTCAACGGAGAATCCATCGCCTACTATCGCATAGGGGGTGTCGGTCAACGTATTCTGCACATCCCGCAGACAACCGTTCGAGGCATCAAGCCCAATCCGGAGAATCGCATTGGCAAGCAAGACACTGGGAATATTCGATGCTTGATCCATATTACACGTCATGCGGCATAGTCTCGTAATAACTCGGTTTCATCACTCGCTCAGTATCTGCCTGTATTTGACAATGCCGTGCAATATATCCGCCTGTTCCATTTGGATCAATGTCCTGAACCGACATTTCCCATATGACCATACCCGGCTACACCACCGGGTAACATTTCTTCTATTATACAGCGCCCCCCCTCTCCATCGCGCCTACCCATCGCTTCATCGGCCTCGGCAGAACCAGCCGACGCAGGAAGTTGCCCAGGTTGTACGCGAGAGTGAACAATTGCAGTCGCACTTGGTAGTCCAAACCCATCTTCCATAGGCTCATACCATCATATGCCGCTTTCGGCGCACTACCTTATCTGGGAAATGCGGGTCGAAGTATTGTCTCTTGAATTCCTCCCACTTGGCTGGGTCGTGGCCGAACTACGTGCGCAGGGCCGTGCTCGGCGCGACGTCCCTGAGCCACAGATCGATCCTGCCCTCCTCCTTCGACACACCCCGCGGCCACAGACGATCGATCAGCACGCGGTAGCCGTCGGCCCGCTTCGGCTGGTCGTAAGCCCGCTTGATCTGAATTCCCATGTTTCCTCCCCCCAATCATTGAAACGCGGTTGGAAAAACCAACCGCACCTTCCGTGACAGGTTGCGATTTATTGTAGCAGACAGCCCGCTTGGATCGCAACCCCAACCATGCGGCCAGAGATCGCGGATGGCCGCTTCAACTCGCCCCACTCGCTCGCGGCGGCCGCGCTATCGGTCCGGATTGTCCGTCCGGAAGGGCGAGGCCGGCAGCCCGGCTGCGTTGTAGAGATTGGCATCCGGGTTGTTGGCCCAGGCGTAGCGCACCGCCGCCGGGGCGGCGACCTCGCCGGCTGAGACCAGCAGCGTCTGTCCGTCGATCACCGCCCGCGCGGGCACGAACTGCCCATCCACGCCCGCGATGACAAAACCTCGCAGCGGTTCGCCGCCCTGGGCGACCAATCCGCCATCGACGTGATCGAACCACAGGCGGACGGCGCCGTTTTCCACCGCCATCCGCTGATAGATCGGCCCGGAGTAGACCACGTCTCGCCCGTACGCGATCGCCAGCGCCGCCAGAGCCAGCCGATGTCCTACCGGCTGCTTGTTTCGCGGATGCACGTCGTTCGGATCGCCCACGTCGATCGTCACCGCCAGGCCCACCTTCGGCAGATCGAGCATCATCGCCTGCGACTCCCGCAGTTCGATCCAGCCCTGATGCCACGATGGGGCGTCGGCGCCCAGGTAGTTCGGCAGTTGAACGATCAGGAACGGCAGCTCCGGCGCCGACCACCGCGCCCGCCAATCGTGGATCAGGGCCCGCAACGGCGTGCGATATGACCGACCCCACCAGCGGTTCGACTCGCCATGATACCACACGACGCCCGCGACCGGCAGATTCGTGAACGGGGCCACCATGCCGTTGAAGATGCCGGTCGGGGCCTGGCCGCTGCTCGGATGCGCCGGTGCTTCCGGCGCCGTCGGTTCCGCCGATGCCGATGCTCCCGGCTGCGTCGAGGCCCGCCTCCACTGCTCCAGTTCGCGATCGTACTGCTCCTTATTGGCTGGATACTCAGCCGTCGCCTTTCGCCAGCGTTCGAGGACCGGCCGGATCTCCTCACTGGCCGCAAAGCCCTGCTCGCTGATCCACGGATTGATCCGCGTCGCACCCCACGCGCTGACGATCAGGCCCACCGGCCTTCGCAGTTGCTTGTGCACGTCGCGGCCGAAGAAATACGCCACCGGCGGCAGACCGCCCGCGGTCTGCGGGCTGCAGACCACCCACTGGCCACCGGCGTCATCCAGCGGCTCCGGCACACCGGCCAGCGTGGTGACGAACACCCGGATTTGCGGGTGTTGGGCCTCCGCGATTTCCTTTTCCGCATCAAGACACGCGTCGACCGTCATGCCCATGTTCGACTGCCCGGCACAGAACCACACCTCGCCGACCAGGACGTCCGCCACGCGGACGGTGTTCTTGCCGACCACCTTCAGCTCGTGCGGCCCGCCCGCCTCCAACGGCTCAAGCTGCACCTTCCACGGGCCGTCCGGACCCGCCGTCGCGGATGCCTGCCGATCGGCCAGGCTCACCGTCACCTGCTCGCCCGCATCAGCCCATCCCCAGATCGTCATCGGCCGGCCGCACTGGACGACCATGTGGTCGGAAATCACCGACGGCAGCCGGACCTCGCCCCGCGCATCCCAGCCGGCCACCGCGCATACCACAACGGCCACCAGGAAACACCGCGCCAACGAGCGTGACATCAAGCTTCTCATCGTCTTTCGCCCTTCCATTGCGAATTCGCTTCGCTACGCCACAGTCTTTCGCCGCTGGGCCACCGCGTCGTACATCGCCACGACGTTCTGGACCGGCGTATCCGGCTGAATGTTGTGGCACGGGGCCAGGATGTATCCGCCGCCCTGGCCCACTTCGTCCATCAGGCGATGGATTTCCCGCCGCACCTGGTCCACCGTCGCCCGCTGCAGCCAGCCTTGCACGTCCACGCCGCCGTGCAACACGATCCGGCCGGCGAATTCCCGCTTGAGGCTGTACGGGCTCATCCCCTCGGCCTGCGGCTGGATCGTCTGCAGCGCGTCCATGCCGATCCCGATAAACCGCGGGATGAGCGGCCGCGTCGACCCGCACGAGTGGTGCGAGACCTTCGCTCCGTACGAATGGACCATGTCGAAGAGTTCCTTCTTCTTCGGCGCGAAGACCCGGTCGAACGTCGCCGGTGAGATCAGCGGACCCCGCTGCGACCCCAGATCGTCACCGCAGAGGACCATGTCGATTTGCCCTTTCGCCGCCTTCAGCACCCGCTCGATCTGCTCCATGAAGAACCGGTGGCGTTGCTCCACGATGAACAGGTACACCGGGTCGTCCGTCGCGATGTCCAGCAGCACCTGCTCGACCCCCCTGCCGAATGACACGCCGTTGATGAAGTCCTGCACGCCGAAACTGCCCGTCGCCAATGCCCAGCCGCGGTTCTTCTCGCACATCGCGGGCACCGCGTCGTAGTCGTAGCAGTCCGGGCTCGGCCACGGATGGGCCTTGGCCTCGTCCAGGCTCGTCCACTGGGCGAACGGCAGGTTTACCGGCTCGTCGTACTCGCCATACTCGTTCGGCGTCGGCCGGCGGATCACACCCCAGATATCCGCGAACGACCCGTCGTCGAACCGGGCCAACTCCGGACCCGTGTACGGCGGATTAATATAGCGGATATCCGTCCCCAGCCGCTCGCGCAGCGCATCGTCGTCGCTGACCCCGAAATGGGCGTTCAGAGCCGCCCGGATCTCCGGCGTGGTCAAAAAATCACAGGGTGTGCAATCCGGCTGCACATGGCCGAACGCAGCCAGAACGCGGTCACGCGGCGTCATGCATCGTGCTCCTTTCTTAAGGTCGTCCCATGTCGAAACGGAAACAGAATCAACGCCGTCAGGTTACCCGCCAGCCGTCCGCGGTTCAAGCGCCCATGCCTTCTTTGCTCAGTAGTATCCGGCTCTCTCCGGGTGCTCCGTGCCGCTCTTGTCGGTCTTTTTGGATCGCCGAAATGCGCTGGACCGCTGGTCGGGCGGCCGCTACAATGCCGCCTTTCGTATTCGGTTCAATAGAAGGACATGCACGATGAAAGCCTCGAAGCCCTCCGATCTGGCCGGCGTCTGGTCCGCCTCTCCCACCCCGTTCACCGATAAGATGAAGGTCGACAAGGCCTCGATCCGCCGAATGGTCGAGCATCACGTCAAGCTCGGCGTCAAGGGTTTGTTCCTGGCCGGCACCTGCGGCGAAGGACCGGCCATGAAGGATGACCAGCGGCGCGAACTGATCGAAACCACCGCCCGCTGGGCCAAGGGCAAGCTGGCCATCGCGGTTCAGGTTACCGACAACTCCGCCGCCCGCATGCTCGAGAACATCCGCATGGTCAAGGACTGCGGCGGCGAAATTGCGGTCATCGCACCGCCCTACTTCGTCAGCAACCGTACGCCGCAGCACATCGCCGAGATCTACCTCGATACCATCCGCAACAGCCCGCTGCCGGTCGGAATCTACGACCGCGGCCAATACTCGCCCGTCCTGGTTCCGGACGAGGTCATCAAGACCGTCTATTCCGAACCCAGAGTCATCCTCGCCAAAGACAGCTCAGCCGACGAAAAGCGGCGTAAGCTCGCCCTCGCCGTCCGCAAGAAACGCCAGGACCTGACCCTCCTGAGCGGCTGGGAGTTCAACTGCGTGCCCTACATCCGCGACGGCTACGATGGACTGCTCTTGGGCGGCGGAATCTTCAACGGCCGCCTCGCCCAAATGATTATCGAGGCCGTGCACGCCGGCGAGATCGACCAGGCCGACCGGCTCCAGCTCCGCATGAACAAGATGATGTGGGACGTCTACGGCGGCAAGGACATCCGCTGCTGGCTCTCCGGCCAGAAGAAACTGCTGGTCGAGATGGGCGTCTTTTCCACCTGGAAGAGCTACTGCAACTACCCGCTGACCGAGGCGTGCCAGAAGAAGATCAAGCAGGTCATGAAGCGCGAAGCCGACGTCCTGTTCCCCTGGCGATAGACGGCGGTCAGTCGACCGGCTTTCTGAGGCTGGCCGCGTGGCGGACCAGTTCCGCGGTCCAGGCAAAACTCTCCCGGTGAAACGGCATGATCAGATAGATACCCGGCGATTCTCCGGCCAGCCGGTCGATCATTTGGTGCGTCATCTCCAGACCGGCTTTGGCCTGATCGGCTGGATCGCTGAACTCCGCGATTCGCCCGGCCGCATCCTCCGGCACCACGATCCCCGGAATCTTGCCCGACCGCAGGTATTCCGCCTGCCGCGACGAGGTCAGCACGAACAGGCCCGTGAATATCGGAATCTCGATGTGCCTCGTCGCCTCGCGCATCCGTTGGTAGTCCTCCAGCCGAAAGACCGGCTGGGAGAATACGTACTCGGCGCCGGCGTCGATCTTACGTTCCAGCCACGGCGTCTGCGACTCGAGGTTCATCGTCGGAGCGAACCCGCAGCCGGCCGCGAAGTCCACCGGCTCGGGCAGCGGCTGACCGTTGATCAACTGCCCGGCCCGCAGCAGACCCACCAGCCGCAGCAGCTCGACCGAACTCCTGATATCGCCCACCCGGCTGGCCCAGCGGTCGAACGGGCCCACGTGCGGCGGGTCACCCGTCACCGCCAGCAGGCCGCGGACGCCCAGGTCCGCTGCGCCCAACAGATACGAATGCAACTGCAGCGCGTTGGCCTGCGTGGCCGACTTGTGGAAGATCGTCGGTATCGTGTACCGCTCCTGGAGCAGGTACGCACACGCCACGCAATCGCGACCCGGATTGCCGCCCGGATTGTCCGGCACGTCCAGCAGGTCCGCTCCGGCCTCCACCAGAACGCCCGCCGCGTCCACCGTCTGGGCCAGCGACCGGCCCAGCGACGATCGCACCTCGACCGCGATCACCGGCCTGGCCGCTTCGCGCAGCACGCGCCGGATCGGATGGTTCGGATCGAGCGTCACCGCCGCCGGGACCTCGACCTTTGACTTCACCCGCGGCCGAACCTCGATCCGCGCCGACCGCGGCACCACCGGCTTGCCCGCCAGCGCCTCGGACAGCGCCCGAATGTGCTCCGGCGCGGTCCCGCAGCACCCGCCGAACACCTGAACGCCCATCGCCAGCCAGCCCTGCGCCTCAGCCAGCAGCACCGCCTGCGGAAGATCGAACCGGATCACCCCGCGCACCACCGTTGGCGTCCCGGCGTTCGGATACGCCATCAGCGGCCGCGACGTCCGGCCCGCCAACTCCGTCAATACCCGTCCAAGATCGTACGGCGGCATGCAATTGGCCCCCACCGCCTCGACCGCCATCTCCTCGGCCAACTCCACCAGCCGCTCCACCGTCCGACGGGCGTAGGCCCGCGAGATCGACTGGCCGCCGAGGCAGAAGAACACCGGCAGCCCCGTCCGTTTGGCCTCAACCAGCGCCGCCCGGGCCTCCAGAACCGATGAGAACGTCTCCAGGAACAGCACGTCCACGCCGGCCCCCGCCAGCGCCTCGATCTGCCGGCGATAGACGGACGCCACTTCCTCTTCGCTGGTGTCTTTCTCGGCCAGTCCGAGGTCCAGCGGACCCACCGAGCCGGCCACCAGCGCCGCCGCGTCACCCACCGCCGAGCGGGCGATCTGAGCCGCCGTCCGGTTGATCAGTTCGCACTGCTCCGCCAACCCCACCCGCTCCAGCCGCCGCGAATTCGCGGCAAAGGTGTTCGTCTCGATGATCCGCGCGCCCGCCTCCAGATACTCCCGGTGAACCCGCCCGATGTGTTCCCGTCCCACCGGGTCCAGCGTCAGCGCCTCCGGCAACTCCACCGCCAACCCCGACAGATCGACCAGCCGCGTCCCCAACGCCCCGTCGCCGATCGTCACGCCCGCCGCGAAAAGCTCCTGCCAATCCATCATCCGCTCCAATCCGTCCTCCGTGAAAGACCATCCGCGTTCACACCGTCACCTGCCACTCCCGCTGCAGAATCTGCTGATAGATCCGCACCAGATCGCCGCGGTATCGCAGTTCCGATCCGTTCGCCTCCGCCCACTCCCGAGCCCGGCCGACCAGTTCATCGCGATACGCTCCGTCTTCGATCAGTCGCAGAACAGCCGCCGCCACCGTCCGCGCGTTCGCCTTCTCGATCCGCATCACCAGTTCCGATGCCGAGCCGCCCGCTCCGTACCGCACCGCCTCCGTCGCCGCCACCGGCACGCCGTCCGCGAACGCCGAGACCACCGCCAGCGACTCCGACGCCTGCGTCGCCGGCTCCAGACAGACGTCCGCCGCCGACAAGGCCGCCCGCGCCTGCCACGCGTCGCAGAAACGGACGATCTCGCCACCGACCGCCCCTTCGGCAAAGTGCCGACACCGTGCGATCCCCTTCGGCGTCATCGTCGCCGTCGGGATCACCACCCGCAGCCGCGGATGCAGCTTCTGGGCCACCGCCGCGCCCCAGAGCCCCAAAATCCGGTCATCTATCCGTCCGCCATCCGACATGAAGACCACCGGGGCCTCCGCCGCCAGCCCCATCTGTCGGCGAACCGCCTGCCGATCCAGCCGACCGCTGTGACCGCAAAACGGGCTCAGCGCATGGACCCGCTCCGTTGTCCCCAGTTCACCTCGCAAATGTTCGGCCAGCACGTCCGAATAGGCTAGTACGTGCAGCCGCTCGCCGCGCACGTTCGACCGCAGACGCTGTATCACCGACGCGCTGCGCACCGGACCAAACAGCATCAATACGCCTTTGACGCCGAACCGCGTTCCGGAGAGGGCCAATCGAAGCTGCTCCGCCGCCGCCAGGTCCCAACAGACCGCCAGCTTCGGCCGGAACTCCGCGATCACCCGCCGAAGCCGGCG
Source organism: Phycisphaerae bacterium (assembly GCA_012729815.1). Classification (NCBI taxonomy): domain Bacteria; kingdom Pseudomonadati; phylum Planctomycetota; class Phycisphaerae; species Phycisphaerae bacterium. The sequence continues at coordinate 17,164 of JAAYCJ010000305.1, forward strand.
CGACGCCACGAAGTCGCTGCCGAACCGGCGTTTCAGATCCTCCGTTCGCCGCAGCAGAATCCGCTCGGCCAGCCGCACCGTCGATGTCTCGCCCGCCGCCACCGCCTGCTCGAACATCGCCGCCGGCAGCAGCCGCGCCTGCGCCTCGACCTGGTGAAGCAGAAACGGCGAAGCCTTCTCGCCGACAATATGTAGGATCCGCAAACTTGCCATCAACATCTACAGCGCCACAATCCGCCTTCGAAAACCACTCATGCCTTGTCCTCTCGCCCCTCCACCGCATATGATAACGTAGTCTTTTATTGTAATCCCATGAACCACCCAAACGAAAGCAAACATTTGGCTCCGTGGAAGGGCGCGGGACTGATGCTGAGCTACTGGTGCTCGGCCCGCTGCCGTTTCTGCTACGTCTGCGCCGGGCCACAGCAGACCTTCTGGGCCGAGCCGCAACAATTGGTCCGCTGGTGGACCGGCCTCCAGGCCATTGCCCGCCGGGACAGCCGCGACGCGAAGATCCACCTGACCGGCGGCGATCCGTTCGGCCGGCCCGATCGGCTCTTCGAGACGCTGCAACTGGCCCGCCGGGCCGGACTGCCCGCGCCCGAGAAGGTCGAGACCAACGCCTTCTGGGCCGCCGACGAGTCGATCACGCGCGAACACCTTTTACGACTGAAAGAACTCGGCGTCCCGCTGATCGTCACCGACGCCGACGTCTTCCACCAGGAGTTCGTGCCTTTCGACAACGTCCGCCGCCTCGTGACCCTCGGCCGCGAGATTCTCGGCGAGACCGGCGTCCGCGTCCGCTGGTGGGATTTCTATCACCAGCATGAATCGAGCGGTCTGGACCTGACCGCGCTATCCGAAGCCGAACTCCTCGACCGCCAGGCCGACGCCCTCGCCACCGGCCGCGATCGCCTCACCGGCCGCGCCGCCATCCTCGCCGCACAGTTCTTTGAAGGCAAGCCCGCCGACGCCTTCGACCATCAGCCGTGCGACAAGGCGATCCTCCACGGCAAGGGCGTCCACGTCGATCCCTACGGCAACATCTTCCCCGACGTCTGCTGCGGACTCGTGCTCGGCAACGCGGTCAACGAGGACATCGACGCCATCCACGACTGGCTCGCCGCCAACGGCCCCACCGGCCCGATCTTCGACGCCCTGCTGTCCCGCGGCCCCTGCGGCCTGATCGACCTGGCCACCCGTTACGGCTGGACCCCGCTGCCCGACGGCTACCTCACCAAGTGCCAGCTCTGCTACCATCTGCGCCATCACCTCGTCCGCGCCGACCAGTGCCGCAAGTGGCTCGGTCCCGCCGAATGCTACGCCGAACCGTTCACCAACCCACCCCACGAGTGAGAATCGGAGCTCGTCGCAGGGCAGCACGTTCTCCAGCGAAGCCGTAGGTTCGCCCGCTATTCTGTCGGTCCACGGTCAGACAGCAACGCCACCAGCGTCACCGAATACTCCAGCCGACCGATCGTGCCCGGTCGCCCTGCTACGGCGCCGCTTCGATCAGCGCCCGGGCGAACACCGGCCCGACCGCCTCGTTCGCCGTCGCATTCGGATGCGAATCCGAATCGCTGTGGTCGCCCTCGTACTCGTACCGCAGCATGTTCGCCGTCGCCGACCCGTCATCCGCCGCCGCCAACTCATCGAACAGGTCGAAACAGACCACGTTCGGATGGCCCGCCAGGTATTCATCGCTCTTGAGCCATTCGGCGAACGCACGGGCGTTGTCGGCCTCCGTCGCGCTGGTGGCCAGCCGGTGCAACGGCGGCGTCGAGATCACCACGAACGTCCGATCCGTCCGCGTGTCGAAGAAGTCCCGCATCGCCAGATACCACGTCTTGTACTGGTTGAGCGTGTCCGCGTCGGGAATCGCCGACGCAGGAAAACACGACTTGAACGCGATGACTTGGTAGTTGTTCAGGATCCGATTCCGGGCGTTCGTCCAGCCGGCCTCACTGCTCGTCCACAGCATGTACAACCCTTCCGGATCGGTGTTGTCGCCGGGAATGTCGTAGTTCGTGCCCGTCAGGTCGCCGGCGGCGTTCCGCAGCCCCTGCGCGTTGTACTCGTGATCCCAGAACGCGAAACTCGTCCCGTTCTCCGCGTTGTGCGACACCACCGCGCCCCGCACGTCGCCTTGCGTGACGATTCCCTCCCCCGTCGAGTGATGCAGGAAAAACAGCTTTGCCGCCACACTCGCGTTCGGACCCTCCGTGACTTGCCCGTTGCATCCCCAGCACATCGCCCCAACCACTGCCGCCAACGCCCATACGCCCGCTCGCCTCATGCCATTACTCCCTGCAACACAACCAGATACTCCCAATCTGTTACACTCCGCACCATTCTATCAGAAATCCCGCATCGTCCAGCGGGTTGTTCCCGGCCCCAACGATGCTCTGGAAACAAACTCCGCCGGCAACACGATTTGCCGGGGCAACGGCACATCGTACCGCTGGGCCTGCTCCAGGGCCATAAACGCCTGTCGGACATACGCCCGCGCGTCAAGCCGGAACGTCGCCAGCGGCGGTTCAAGTTGCTCAGCCAGCGGCACATCACCGCAACCGATCAGCGACATCTCCTGCGGCACCGCCACTCCCGCCTCCCGAATCGCGTGCAATGCACCGGCCGCCATCCAGTCACTGGCTGCAAACACCCCGCTGCATCGCGGCAGCCCCGTCACCCCGGCCAGATACTCCCTCATCACCTCATAGCCCCCTCGCCAGTTCATCTTCGCCGCCAGTACGCACGGCTCGTGCCCCAACAACCCCGCCACCTCGCGCCACCCCTGCTCTCTTCGGGCTGACCCCGTGTGGTGAGACGGCCCGCTCAGGAGCAGCAGCCGTTCGTGCCCGAGGCTCACCAGTTGCCGGTAGGCCTCCCGGCCGATCCACACGTCGTCAAAACCGATCGAACAGCCGAAGTCCGCCCCGCCGTCCCCCAACACCACCGCCCGCGACAATAGGCGTGCAAACCGCTGCCGCGTCTCCGCCTCCAGCCGCCCGATCACGATCGCCGGCCGATCACCGCCGACCGATCCGCCATCGCACGAAAGCGGGACAAGCCGCACCCCGCGCGACGCCGCCACCGCGGCAATCCCGCCCATCAGACCCGCCACCAACGGATCATCCGCCTTCACATGGCCGCAGAGCACGCACACCTCGCCCAAACGCGCCTGAGCCGGGCACAAGTAGTTGCCGCTGCCGTGCTTACGCACCACCAGATCGCGCTCAGCCAGCTCCGCCAACACCTGACGCACATGCCGCCGACTGACCCCGAAACGCTCGGCCAGATGCCGCTCCGATGGTAACCGCTGTGGTTCGGCCAGTTGGCCCACGGACGCTTCCATCCACGTCCGTAAGCCCTCACATCCATCCTTACTAAAAGCTTTTGCGACCATACTTATAGCCTGTACTATGCGTACCACTTTCGAGCCACTTATTATGTTTATTGTACCACACTACGCACCAATACACAACTCTTCTTCCCGCAGGCCCGAGAATCTCACGAAGATTTCATGGCCTCCTCATAGAATCATGCCCGCCATGCCACCACCCCGTAAACCAAGTCGCCATCGAGGCTTACGAGGGCCAATTTTTTCGGTGGTTTTTCGTTGACACCGCAACATGTTGTGTTATGGTTATCTCTCGCCTACAATTGATTGTATGGGCACCAGAATTCCAACAGTGGGAAACCGGAAACGCTGGGACCAGCACTTCGGAGTTGAGAATTGCTGCAATCTGTCCGGGGAGACGCTGTCACCGGACCGAAGGAAGCGGAGTTGGTGCGAAAGGCGCACGCTTGGGAGAGCAGAGCGCGGCACGTTGAAAAGTCACGATTTGGGTCAACGGAGTCTGCGCGTCCTGTATGGGATGCGCTATGGATAAGGAGTCAGTAACGATGGTTCGTTCGATGGATCGACAGGCCACGAGCCGGATGGATAACACGGGCACGGATGCCGGACGCACGCGGGGCGAGCTTCGCCTCTCCGAAAACGCGCGACGCGTACTCGAGGCGCGGTACCTCAAGAAGGATAAGAACGGCAATCCGCTGGAAACCGCTGAGGAAATGTTCCGACGCGTCGCCCGGACCATCGCTTCGGTCGAGGCCCGGTACGGAGCGGGCCCAGCCGATCTGGCCGACCTCGAAGAGCAGTACTACGAGCTGATGGCCTCCGGCCAGTTCATGCCCAACAGCCCCACCCTCATGAACGCCGGCCGGGAAATGGGCATGCTCAGCGCCTGTTTCGTGCTCCCGGTCCGCGACAGCATCGATGAGATTTTCGAATCCATCAAGCACACCGCCCTGATCCAGAAGGCCGGCGGCGGCACCGGCTTCGCCTTCGACGAGCTCCGTCCCACCGGCGACTACATTCGCAGCTCCGGCGGCACCACCAGCGGGCCGATCAGCTTCTGGCGGGCCTTCTCCGAGGCCACCAACGCCATCCAGCAGGGCGCCTTCCGCCGCGGCGCCAACATGGGCATGATGTACATCCATCATCCCGACATCCTCAAGTTCATCCACGCCAAGCAGGACCTCCAGCAGTTCACCAACTACAACATCTCGGTCAAGATCACCGATGCCTGGATGGACGAGTTCCTCAAACAGCCCAACTCGCCCCACGTGGCCCGCAACCCGCGGACCGGCGAGGAGTTCTACTTCCCCAGAGACCTGGACATCTGGTCCTACACCGTCGAAAGCCTTCTGCCCGTGCGCAACGAGGACGGTTCGCCCCGGGAGGTCAAACCCGGCTCGGTCTACACCCGGCAGGAGATGTGGGATCTGGTCGTCCGCAACGCCCACGCCACCGGTGAACCGGGCGTTGTGTTCATGGACCGGATCAACCGCGACAACCCCACGCCCCACCTCGGCCGCATCGAAGCCACCAACCCCTGCGGCGAGCAACCGCTGCTGCCCTACGAGGCCTGCAACCTCGGCAGCGTTAACGTCGGCTACTTCGTCGGCGACGAGGGCGGCGAAGCGGCCTTCGACTGGGACGGCCTCGGCGACGCGGTCGACGTCTCGGTCCGGTTCCTCGACGACGTGATCGACGCCAACCGCTATCCGCTGCCCCAGATCGAACAGATGTGCAAGGCCAACCGCAAGATCGGTTTGGGCGTGATGGGCTTCGCCGACGCCCTGTTCAAGCTCGGGATCGGCTACAACACCGACGAGGCCGTCCGGTTCGCCGAGGCCCTCATGAAGTTTGTCAACGAACGCGGCCACCGGATGTCGGAAAAACTCGCCAGGGAGCGCGGCTGCTTCCCTAACTGGCAGGGCAGCGTCTGGGACACCAAGTTTTCCAAACCCATGCGCAACGCCGCCGTCACTACCGTCGCGCCCACCGGCACCATCAGCATCCTGGCCAATTGCTCCAGCGGCATCGAGCCGCTCTTTAGCCTCGTGTTCTACCGCAATGTCCTCAAGGAGCGCAAGGACAAGAGCCCCATGCTCGAAATTAACGAGCAGTTCCGCCAGGCTGCGGTCGAACAGGGATTCTACAGCGAAGACCTCATGTCGCGTATCGCCAAGGAAGGCACCCTCGCCCACGTGGCCGAGGTGCCCGACGAGATCAAGCAGGTCTTCGTCTGCGCCCACGACATCGAACCCCAGTGGCACCTGAAGATGCAAGCCGCCTTCCAGCGCCACTGCGACGCCAGCATTTCCAAGACCATCAACTTCCCCCACGACGCCAAGGTGGAGGACGTGGACCAGATCTACCGCGAGGCCTACCGCCTCGAGTGCAAAGGCATTACGGTGTACCGTGACGGCTGCCGTCAGGATCAGCCCATGGCCACCGAAAAATCGAAGAAAGCTACCGGTAGTGAGCCGGGGGCGGCAAAGGGAGAAGCAAGCACGGAGGCTCCCGCCCCCAAATTTGAGCCGGTCGCGGTGCCCGAATGCCTGCCCGCCGTCCGAATCCGCCAGGTGACCCCCTTCGGCCACATGCACGTGAGCATCACGGTCGATCCCCGTCGCCAGAAAGAGTTGGAGGTCTTCGCCCAGCTCGGCAAAGGCGGCGACGTCGCCGCCTCCGACCTCGAAGCCATCTGCCGCATGATCTCGCTGTTCCTGCGGTCCGGCGGAAGCCTGCGCCACGTCATCGACCAGCTCAAGGACATCGGCTCGAGCCTGAGCATTCCCAGCAAGGGCGGGCGGATCATGAGCCTCGGCGACGGATTGGCCAAGGGCCTCCAACGCTACCAGAAAGCTAAACAGCGCTTCGGCCTCCAGGCCATCCTGCTCGGCGAGGCCGACCTGGCCGAGTTGGACCTGCCCACCACCAAGGCCGAACGCAAAGCCGGCGGCAACGGTGGCAACGGCGGCGGAAACGGCGGGGCCGGAGCCTACAAGCTCAAGTGCCCCGAGTGTGGCGGAAACTTGACATTTGAAGAGGGCTGCGTAAAATGTCATGGTTGTGGGTATGCGCAATGTTAGGCGCGGCCACATGGACGGGGGAAAAACAGGTTCCTGCTTGATTTCCCCAAGAAAAACTTAGGCGATACATAAGCCACACTCAAGTAGCATCACCAGTATCGCTATGTTAGCAACTTGTTGACAACATGTTAAGGTCTCTTGGCGATTTTTATTGATTTTTCTCGGAACCCGGATTAAAGAAAACTGGTACAAACTGACGAAGAGTTGTCTGACAGTTCCCATAATAGTGGCGGAACACGACAACTAAAGAGCGGCAACCACCTCTGGGTTCTGAAGCAGACATTGACATAAAACTGTCTGTTCATAAGTTTTGGCTTCTTTCCCCTCCGGAAAGCACCGGGCGAGCCTATGGCACCTGGTGCTTTCTTTTTGCGCGCATTTGACGCTTGGACCCCCTGTCAACCGTTCCCTCTGAACCAAAGTCTCGAACCATGCGTTGTATCCACGGGTGGATTTCCCACACCAATCGCTTACAATGAAGCTTTTGCGTACGCAGGGAGCGTTGGACGTGCCCGAGCAAGACCAGACCCTGGAACGAGAACCGGACTTGGCCGCCCGGCCCGCAGGCGGCCTCCACCGCCGACACAGCACGGCAACCTACCAAGCCGCGATCCTGTTCTCCGCCCTGATGTTCGCGGTCAGTTCGGCCCTGGCCAAACTCGCCGGGGCGGAAGGCGTCGGACCCGGAGCGATCACCTTCTGGCGATTCGCCGCCGGGTTGACCGCCGTCCTGACGTATCTGGCCCTTCGGCGGCCGCGTCTGGCCCCTCGCAATGTCCCGGCCCTGATCCTCCGCGGCCTGACCAATCTGATCGCGGTGTTCCTGTTCTACTGCGCGGTCAAGTACACCACCATCACCAATGCCAACCTGCTGAACCAGACGTACCTGGTATTCGTGCCCCTGCTCTCGCCGTTCCTGCTCTCCGAGCGGCTTTCGGGCCGCGAGTGGCTTGGGCTTGCCCCAGCCGGCGTCGGCATCTGGCTGGTCGTCAATCCCCGCTTCGACGGCGTCAACGTCGGCGACCTACTGGGACTGGCCTGCGGGTTCTTCGGCGCCCTGTCGATCATCACGCTCTGCCGGGCCCGCCGCGACAACCCGACCGTCACCGTCATCCTGTTCCTGATGGTCACCGGGGCCGTCCTGACCTGGCCGGCCATGCTGACCGAGCGGATATCCGACTACTCAGCCGCCACGTGGGCCCTGGTGCTGCTGTGCGGGGCCACCGGCGTGGTCGGCCAGTTCGCCGTCACCCTCGGGTTCCGCGGCGTCAGCGCGTTTTCCGGCTCCATGATCGGGGCCACCCGGGTGGGCATGGCCGCCCTGATCGGCATGGTCTGGCTGGGCGAGCAGTTGACCTGGAACGTCGTGGCGGGCGCGGTCCTGCTGATCGGCTCGGTGGCCCTGGTCGCCGGGCAAGGCGCCTCAACGACCGCCAACGCCGCGGCGGCCTACGGCCGTCCGGACGCCAATCGGCGCGCCCTGGCGAAATGACCGCAAGACTCCGACCGTTTGACCGTCATATCCTCTGAGCCTATCCAGCCAATAAAGGCTTGCAAAGCCAGCCGGATACGGCGAAGATGGACGCTCCGAAACCAACCGTGAACAAGGAGTAACGGCATGTTGGCGGATTTCCTGGGGATCAGCATCGCGGCGTGGGTGATCATCGGCATCGTGGTGCTCCTGGGCCTGTTCCTGCTCGGAACGTACAACAGCCTGGTGCGCAAACGCGTCCAGGTCCGCAACTCGTGGAGCCAGATCGACGTGCAGCTCAAACGCCGCTACGACCTGATCCCCAATCTGGTCGAGACGGTCAAGGGCTATGCCACTCATGAGAAGGAAACCTTCGAGCGGGTCACCAAGGCCCGCCAGCAGGCGATCGACGCCTCCGGCGTGCGCGACCAGGCCCAGGCTGAGAACATGCTCACCGGGGCCCTGCGTCAGCTTTTCGCCCTCAGCGAAGCCTATCCCGAACTGAAGGCCAACCAGAACTTCCTGGCCCTCCAGGAGGAACTGACCAGCACCGAGAACAAGATCGGCTTCGCCCGCCAGCACTACAACAACGTGGTCGAAGGCTACAACACGGCCATTCAGGTCTTTCCCGCCGTGGTGTTCGCGGGCATGCTCGGCTTCGAACGCGAGCCCTTCTTCGAAATCGAGGAACCTGGCCAGCGGGAGGCCCCGAAGGTAAAATTCTAGGACAAGGCCTGCCGCCAGACGGCCGGCGCAGGCGACGGATGACGTAGGAACGGAGTCGGAACAGATGACGAGGTTAGTGTTGTTGACGGTTCTGGCGATGGCGGTGATCGGCGGCGTGGTCTGGGCGGCAACCACCACCCAGCCCGCGGCCAAAGACGTGCTCAACCGGCTGTTGGACGACCGGCCGCCGGTGACTCCGCCCAAAACCACACCAGCCCAGGAGCCTTCCCAGACCGGCGGTACATTTCAGCCGCCGACTCTGACCGGCCCGGGACGCGACGACCGCGAGGGCGGACACAAGCTCCTGCCCGAAGGCTTCTTCGTCGCCGACCGTCGAGGACGGCTGACCCGAAGCGGCGAGCTCTGGATGTTCGTCTTCGAAGCCGACGGCAAGACCATGGGCGACCCGCCGATCGCCCTGCTGCCCAATAGCTGGCTCGAAAAAATGGAGGCCGACATGGCCGCCAGTCCCGAAGCCACCATCTTCCGCATCAGCGGCGAAGTCACCACCTACCACGGCAAGAACTACCTCCTGCTGCGAAAGGTCCTGATGGAGCGGCGGTTCGCGCCAAGCTACGTGAAATAACGCATGGTGACCTCTCGGCTGGGTATTCTGGGGGCGGACCGGTATACCGATCTGCTGGTGGACGTCCTGTCCAGGAACGACCGCTTTGAGCTGGCGGCGATCTGTGATCCGCGCGCCGAGTGTATCGCCCGGCTGGAAAACCGCCTGCCCTTCGAGCTCTACGACGACCCTCGCGAGATGATCATGCGCAGCGGCGCGCAGATCCTGCTCGTCTGGTCCGGCGAAGACCATTGGGCCGCCGTCGAGTCGGCCCTGGAACGGGAAATCTGGGTCTGCCTGCGGACCGTCGATCAGGCGCCCTCCGGTCCCGCCGGCAAACTCCTGCGCCAGGCCCGTAAGCAGAACGTCGGCGTCTTCGTCTGGGCTCCGTGGCTCTTTGTGCCGAGCTTCGAGAGCATCGGCGACTACCTGGCCGATCAGCAGATCGGGGCAATCACCTCGCGGTTCTCCGCCTCGGATGAGACCCTCGACTGGCCCGGACTGGAGAACCCGCTGGTGGCCCTGACCTACCCGAGCCTGTTCCTGACCCAGGGCTGGCTGGGCCTGCCGGAACGGGTCTACTGCCGCCAGATGACCTGTCCGTCGCAGGAATCGGCCACGCCCATCCGATACCATTGCGGACTATTCCTGGCCTACCGCCAAGCCTTGGTCCAGTTGGCCGGATCGCTGAACGCCGGACCCGACCGCTGGGAGTTCGTGCTCCAGGGCTCCGGCGGCGCCATCGAGGCCGCATTGCCCCAAGCCCACTGGTACGACGGACAGGGCAAGCTCCTGGCCGGCAGCGAGCACTACACCACCGACCTGGTCCGCCGGATCGGCTACGAGCGAATGCTTAACGCCCTGTGGCAGGCCTACCAGGAGCGTCAGCGCAGCACCGCGTTTGAATTGGGCAGGCACATCGGCGTGATGGCCGTGCTCGAGGCTGCCGCCCTCTCCGCCAAGACCGGCGACCCGGAAACCCCGGCCAAGGTCGCCGAGTTGAACGAACTGATGACCCTCTCCTGACCGACTGCCGCCGCGGCAAAGCCGTCTACGGCGTTTCGGACTGAGTCGCCGCCGCCTGCGTCGCCGCGGGAACATCGGTAAACAGCACCAGGCCCTTGGTGTCGCTGAAGAAGTTGGAGACTCGCATCACCTCGCGAATCGCCCGGTTCTCCGCATTGGCGTAGCCCATTGCCAGCGCGTATTTCTGGTCCGAAGTCAGGAAATACTGACGCCCCGGCTGATCCATGACCTCAAACGCCGCCGTCGCCGTCGCCTCGTAGAGGTCGGCGATCGCGCCCGTCTTGTCCGTCGCCTTCAACACGATCGCCGTGATCTGCTGATCCGTGGGAATCTGCGGGATCGGCCGGCCAAAGTAGTACACCAGCGGGCCGTCCGCCCGGCCCAGGAAGTACACCTCGGCGTCCGGACCCGTCTCCGCCCGGATTCGTTCGGCCACCCGCCGCGGATCGGCCTCCGGATCGATGATCAGAGGAAACGCCGTCCAGACGATGGCGAAGACAAACCCGGTCCCGATCGCGATCACCGTCGCCATCGCCAACACGCCCCACCGCAACAGCACCAGCGTCGAGAGCAGCTCAACCGCCAGAATGATCCCGAACACCCCGTAGAACTGATACTCCAACTGCGGCAGTTCCTGCACGATGTAGCGCCAGCCGAAAAACCCCGCGATCAGCGTCCCGCCGAAAATCGCCCCCATCACCACCAGCACGTTGCGGGTCGTGATCCATCGGTGCAGGCAGTACACCATGCCCGCCACCGACAGCATCACCGCCGCCGGCGCCAACGGGAGAATATAGTGCGCCCGCTTGCCCTTCGAGAGGCTGAAGAACGCCAGGTCCGCCGCCAGCCACACAAAGACAAATACCAGTTCGCGCCGCCGGTCCGCCACCTCGCGCAGAAACGGCAGCACCAGCCCCACCGGCAGAAACACCGTCCACGGCAGTCCGAGCACGAAGACCAGCGGAATGTAGTAGTGCCACGGCCGCTCCGTGCCGAACTGACCGACAAACCGCGAAATGTATTCCTCACGCCACCGGTACATCGCGTCCGGAAGCGTCAGCAGGACCGCCAACGCCCACGAACCCACCACCAGCAGCAGGATCAGCACGCCCCAATGCACCTGGAATCGCGCCAGGTCCGCCACCAGACGCGAGAGGCCCAGCCTGAACCAGCGCGAGGTCCACGCCTTGGGATACTCGACCTCCACCGGGCCGACCGACTGCGGAGTCGGCAGTTGAAACGCAAAGTAGATCAGGTAGAAGAAGATCGGCGCACCCACCGCCAGCAGCGGAACCGGACCCTTGGCCAGCATGCCCAGGGCGAAGAATACGTAGCCCAGGACGATCCAGAACGTCGATTTCCGCTTGGCCGTCTTGTTCGCGTAGATCGACGGCAGATACACCGACAGGACGATCAGCAGAACCACCGCCAGACCGAACGCCAGCAGGGCCGGCAGAAGCGACTTGACCATCGCAACCGCTCCCGCCACCAGCAGCAGCGAGGCCAGAATCGACCCGGCCAGATAGAGCCAGTGTGCCTTCGTTCCCAAGCCCGGCTCCTCGCGCAGCCGGCTGAACGCAAACCAGAAACAGAACATCGAGGCGACCACGAACGCGGTCATCATCGTATCGGCGATGCCGATGTGCGACTGCCATAGGAACGCGGCGCAGGATGCCGTCGCCAGCCCGGTGATCAGCCCCATCACCCGATCGAACATCCGCAGCGCCAGCAGGTACATCATCAGCGCGATCGCGCCGGCTGAGACCGCCGACGGCGCCCGCACCACCGTTTCCGAAATGCCGCCGGCCAGATATCCGACCGCCGCCACCACCCAGTACATCAGCGGCGTCTTCTGAAGCCGAATCTGGTCGTTGTAGTGCGGCACCACCCAGTGCCCGTGCTCCAACGTGTTCTGGGCCGTCACCGCCACCAGCGCCTCGTGGTCGGTCAGCGGCACCTCCGATCCCAGGTGAAACCCGAAAAACGCCACGCAGAAGATCACGATCAGAACGATGTCCATCCAGTGAAAACGCTGATCATCTTCGACGATCGCGCTCCGGTTGTGGTAAGAATCCGCGTACATGTGCACCTCCGCGCGGCCGCACCCCCGCCAGTCCGACCGCGCATGGCAATGATATTCAATAATACAGGCTTGATTGCATGAAAAGACTATATCACAGACCCAGGCGGCAGGCCAGTGATTTCGGCCGCCCCGGGCCGCTCATCGCCGACGATCGGAACGCCGGCGAACCAGCGATGCCGTCACGAGCACCACAATCGCTGCAAGACTCAACAAGACCACGATTTGCGCAAGGCGGTCGGACCACGCAACCGCCCGGCGAAGCACCAGCACCACGTCTTGCCCCGCCACGATCGGACCGCCCGCGTAGATCCGCTGACCGCCCTGCCGGGCGATCTCGCCGATCCCTTCCGCGGTGATCTGCACCGACGGCGCATCGGCGGTGACCATCACGTTCTCGATTGGAAACTCCTGCCCCAGCCGCAGTTCCGCCCGCCCGTGACGCCACGGCAACTCGGCCTCCACCTCCACCGTCGTCGGCCCGCTCAGGTTCCACACCGACACCTTCTCCGCCGTCCACGACGCCTCCGCCGCCGCCCCCAGACTCACCCGAACGCCTTTGGTTCCGTGGGCCTCAAGCACCATCTCGGACAGCCCTTCCGGCTCCAGACGCCAGAACCCCTGGACCCGGACCGACGACTCGCATGCCGTCACCTGCAGATGGCATGCCTCGATCCGCCCCTGCGTCTGGGCCTGCCCAGCCGCGACGGTCAACCACAACAGCACACACGTCGGCACCATATCAAGTCCCCTCGAAATCGCGTTCCTCGCCCGCCCGGTCCCCAGCCGTACGGCCCAACCCCATCAGCCCGCCGACAAACAGCAACGCCAGCCCCACCCACAGACACGCCATCAACGGTTTGCGGTAGATTCGCACCGTCGCATTCCCGCCGCCCGCGTAGTCGAGAACCGCATACAGATCCCACCGCGCCCCCGCCGCGACATCCGGCCGATGATCCACCAGTCCGCCTTCATACTCCGTGCGGATCGGCCTTAAGATCACCTCTGCGCCCCGCCAGCGCAGCCTGACCGCCGCCGTGTGCCGGACTCCGCCCGCCGTCGCCTGAGCGGCCAGATCGACGATCTGCGCCTCCCACGGCCCAACCTTCGCCGTCCGCTCCGTTCCGACCAGCGTCGCCGACGTCGTCGCCGCCAACGGCCCGCCCACCATCACCGCGACCAGAACCAATAGCAAACCCAGGTGCGCCGCCAGCTTCCCCACATAGGTGAAGCGAAAGCGGCGGACAAAGAAGAGTTCGAACGCGACGCTCACACCGACCGCGGTGAGGAAGAACGCCGCCAACAGCGGCACGGCCGCCAGATCGGTCAGCATCCACAGCAGAAAGCACGCCACGCCCGCCAACGCCACCGCACTGAGCCCCCCTTCCTGACGCAGACGCGAACGCCGCGGAAGGTCCACCAGACCGCACCAGAACAGCACCACCAGAAGCACCAGGCCCGTCCAGGCCAACACCGCCCGAAGGAATTCCTCAAGCCGCATCGACTGCAATCCCCACCACGCCAACACCAGGTCGCGAAATGCGTCGAGGAAGAAGAATATCGCCAGCACGCCCAACACCACCAGCCCCGCCGTCCGCGAACCGTCGCCGGTCTCCCAGACCGAACCAAGACGCCACACTTGCACCACCGTCGCCAAAATCACCGCCGCCGCTCCCAGCATCGCCCAAAGCGGAACCGCCGACAGCGACACAAATCCCTGCAAATCCAGCCACAACGCCAGCACGACCAAGCTCACCGCCAGCCCCAACCCCGCCAGCAGCGCCGCCGTCTTGCCCGATGCGTGCGGCCGACGCGAACTTAAGTGCACCAGGCCCGTGGCAATCAACCACAACCCCAGCGTCGCATCCTCGATCGGCGTCGACCGCCAGCAGGCGTCGCTGTGAAGCTGATGGTACGTCCACCACGCGTAAAGCCCAATCGCACCGGTCAGCAACACCCATGCCCGCCGCGACCAACTCGAGATCAGCGCCGAACGCGAAGGTTCATTCTCATCGCCCATCGCCGCGAAGAATACCACCGCCAGCGCCGCGCAGCCGCCGGCCAGGGCCACGCCATGCAGCGCCGCTGACCAGTGCCGAAACAAGACAGCGGCGCTCGGCCCTTCCGCCACCGGAAGCACCGCCGGCGAAAACGGATTGCCCGCCAGCAGCACGACGCCCAACCCGACCGTCGCGACCGTCGCCAGACCCAGCAAAAACTGCTGACGAAACCGCCGACCCACGCCCGGCGCCAGCGAAAGCCACGCAAGACTCCCGAAACACAGCACCAGCGTCACCCACAACAGCAACCGCCCCTCGAGCCCGATCCACGCCGCGCTCAGCCGCTCGTACCACGGCGTCGCGTCATCCACGTGCATCGCGACATACCGCACAGCCGAGTTGCCCATCACCGATCCAACCGCCAGCAGCGCAAAGCACCACAGCACAATCGCCGAACCCGCGAAGAAAAACACCCGCGACAGGAAAAACCGCCGCTCCGCCCCGATCCGAACAAGCACCGGCAACCCCGTCACCCACGCGCCCGCCAGCAGCAGATAGCCCGCCAGCAATCCCAACGTGCCCAGCGTGCTCATCGACCCGCCTCCGCCGTCAACAACCGCTGCGCCGCCAGGTTGATATCCCGCCTCGATTCCATGCCACCAATCTACCCGCTTCGACGACCAGCGGCAAGCAGGCTTTGCATACCTCTCACCGCTGAACCGCGTAGTGCGTCGAGGCCAAGACCTCTTCCTTCGACCGCGGAGCAAGCTCCTCCGGCGGCGTCAGTTCCTCCCGCGCCAACTCCTGAGCCCCGATCGACGCCTGATCGACCGCGTTGCGCCCGCCCTCAGCCGCCAGGCCGGCTGTGTAGTCGATCCGCAGGAGCCACGACGAAACCGCATCGCCCAGTTCCTGCAGGTATCGCAAAACCAGGGCGCACGGCAGCTCACGGCCCGCCCGGTAACATAAGATCGCCTCCACTCGCCCGGGCGGCCGCAGCGCCGCCGGCGACGCCAGCAACACCGCCAGACCGGACCGCGCCTCCGCCTCGTCGGCAAACCAGAACACCATGCCCGTCGTGCGCGACCACGTCTCCGGGCTCACTCCGCGAAGCTCCACCGTCCCGTCCAACCTCGCCCGCTGAATCCGGTAAACCTGCCCGTCGGCGTACCGAGGCTCTGAGAGCAGGTGCTCGATCTCCTCCGCCGTGTAACCCACCGACACGTGCTCGCCGAAATCGAAGATGTACAGCCCCACATACCGCTGAGGGTCGCGAAGCGCCGGCAATCTGTGAATCATCAAACCTCCCCCGAGACCGACCTCGCCGGACAAAGACCCCTCGCCTACTCGACCACGAGCTTGGCGAATTTCCGCCGGCCGATCTGAAGAATGAGGCCCGTCGCCGGCGCGATCGTCGCATTCACGTCGCCGACCGCCTCGCCGCCGACCTTCACGCCGCCCTGCTGGATCAGCCGCCGGGCCTCCGAATTGCTCTTGACCATCCCGATCTGCGCGAGCAGCTTGGCCAGCGGCTGCTCTTCGCCGGTCACCCGCACCTCCGGCATCTCGTCCGGCAACTCGTGCTGGGCGTGAATCCGATCGAACTCCGCAGCCGCCCACTCCGCCTGCTCGTCGTTGTGGTACGCCCGGACGATGTACTTGCCCAACTCCATCTTCGCCTGCTTCGGGTGCGTCTGGCGGGTGTCCAAAATCTCGCTGATCCGCTCCGGCCCGAAATCCGTCAGCAGCGTGAACCACTGCGGCATCACCGTATCCGGAATGCTCATCACCCGCTCGAACATCAGCCGCGGCTCGTCGGTCAGACCGACGTAGTTGCCCAGCGACTTGCTCATCTTCTGCACGCCGTCCAGCCCCACCAGGATCGGCAGGATCATCACCACCTGCGCCGGCTGGCCCGCCTCGAGCTGCAGGTCGCGGCCCACCAGGTTGTTGAACGTCTGGTCCGTCCCGCCCAGTTCCACGTCCGCCTCGATCATCACCGAGTCGTACCCCTGCATCAGCGGGTACATCAACTCGTGCATCCCGATCGGCGTCTCGGTCTCAAATCGCTTGCGAAAATCCTCACGCTTGAGCATCTGCCCAACCGTCATCTTCGCCGCCAGCTTCAATACGTCGTCAAACCGCATCTCCGCCAGCCATGAGCTGTTGTAACGAATCTCCAGGAAGTCCGGGTCCGTCTTGAGAATCTTTCCCGCCTGCTGGAAATACGTCTGGGCGTTCTGCTCGATCTCCGGGCGGGTCAATACCGGCCGGGTCTTGCTTCGGCCCGACGGATCCCCGATCATCGCCGTGAAATCCCCGATGATCAGCACCGCCTTGTGACCCAAGTCCTGAAACTGCCGCAGCTTGCGCAGCACCACGGAGTGGCCCAAGTGGATGTCCGGGGCCGTCGGGTCCATGCCCAGCTTCACCCGCAGCGGCTTGCCGCTGGACAGCGAACCGGCCAGCTTCTGGGCCAGTTCCTGCTCGCTGTAAACCGCTTCGATGCCACGCTTGAGTGTCTCTAATTGTTCTGCAACCTTAGCGTCCATAGCGCGATATGTTACCCAAGGCCTATCGACCGGTCAAGCCGATCCACCCGTCAATCGTCCTCTCCAACAGTCTTCTCGGTTCGCATTCCCCTTGACTTTTGTGAAATGCCTCTGTATCCTGAGCGTAGTTAACCGGTTTAGCTA
>JAAYCJ010000306.1 GCA_012729815.1 Phycisphaerae bacterium
GCGACGCTGTCGCGTTCGACGATGTGGCCGTGGAGGATCGCGGGAGGAAGCTGTTGGTGCGGCTGGGCCATTTTGGCCAGCAGCATCTGGGCGGCTTTGGCGCCCATCGCGGTGCGGATCATCAAGGTGGCGCGATAGAGGCGCGAGTTGCTCCAATTCCTGAAGAAACACTTGCCGTTGCCGGTGGATCGGGAAGAATGTCTCCTGCGAATGAGCGCGATTCGAGGAGACGGATGGTGATGGCAGGCGAAGGCGTTCGAGAACTGGCGAGGCGGGTGGCGGAGATCGCGGCGGGTGAGGCCAACGCACAGCGGCGACGGCTGTGGCGGGCGCATAACAGCCTGCGAAAGGTCGAGCGGGCGCCGGTGATGTGCCGGCCGTGCGGAGCATGGGTCGAACTGGTGCCCGAAGAGAGCCTGCAGGCGGTCGATCCGCTGGAGCGGCACGTCGAGCGACAACTGCGGATGCGGCTTTTGAAGCACTGGGTGGGCGACGACGAGGTGTTCGAGCCGTGGGTGGAGGTCGAAGCGGTGCATGCCGGGCCGGACCGGCCGACGATGTGGGGAGTGAATATCGAGACCAAGCGAACGGGCGACCGGCACGGTGCGTTTGAGTTCAAGCCGGAGATCCGGGATGAGGCGGACATCGAGAAGCTCCGCGTGCCGCGGTGGCAGATTGACGAGGCGGCGACGCGGGAGCGCCGGGACCGGGCGGAAGAGCTGCTGGAGGGGACGTTGGGGGTTCGGGTGGTTTACGGGCGGCTTTCGGGGGCTCCGCTGGCGTACTGGGGAGCGTATCTTCGCGGGCTCGAGCAGATGATGTACGACTGTATCGATCGGCCGGAGTGGTTCGGGCGGTTCATGAGGTTCATTGGGGAGGCCCACGTTGAGCATCTGGAGGGTCTGGAGGCGGATGGACATCTGACCGCCAATGCGGTGGGTGGACTGAATAAGGCGCCCCTGGTTTGCGAGGACCTGCCGGAGAGCGGCGGTGACGGCGGGAGTATGGGGCTGAAGGACCTTTGGTGCGAAGCGGATTCTCAGGAGTTCTGCCTGGTCTCGCCGGGGCAGTGGGAGGAGTTTCTGCTGGAATACCAGTTGCCGATCTTCGCGAGGCACGGGTTGGTGGCCTACGGGTGTTGCGAGTCGCTGGTGGGCAAACTGGAGATTCTGCGGCGGCGGCTGCCGAATCTGCGGCGGGTGACGGTCTCGCCGTGGTCGGATCTGGCCTACTCAGCCCAGCAGTGCGGGCGGGAGGTGGTGATGCAGATCCGCCCCTCGCCGACCGAGGTGTTGATGACGTTCGACGAGGAGCAGATGCGCAAGGACCTGGAGGGCAAGGCGAACGTCGCCGGCGATACGATCTACGATTTCTGTCTGCAGGACATCGAGACGGTGGGCGGCAATCCGGAAAAACTACGGACTTGGACCCGGATCGCCCGGGAGGTCGGGGAGAGCCGGAACCGGCGGTAGGCCGCCCCGGGTGAGCCGCTACGGGGGGCGGGGAAAAGAAGCGAAAGAACCATATTGACATGAATTCGGGGATCGGTTATGCTGAATGCAACAAAGTGCAACATTTCCTGCAACCTTTGGGCCAAGTGGCTATGGCGAATGTCCGGAGCAAGAAGACTTCGATCTACACGCTCAGCGAAGAGTTGGGGCTCTCGCCGGCGACGGTTTCGCGGGCGCTGAACAACCATCCGGCGGTCAGCGCCACGGTCCGGGCCAAGGTGCAGCAGGTCGCCGACCGGTACAAGTACAAGCCACGATTTGTAAGTAATAAAGTCACTAATATTTGCGTGCTGATTCAGCAGTATGACGAGCATCCGCTGGATTTCGGGGCGTTCCTGTCGCAGACGCTGGAGGGGATTGCCCAGTACTGCCGGCACGAGGACGTGGAGATGAGTCTCTACAGTTCGGGGATTCACGAGCTGAACGAGTGCGACCTGGTGCGGGAGTTGCGGCGGCGGAACGCGGATGGGGCGGTGGTGCTGCGGGCCAGCAACCAGAGCGAGTACCTCGTTCAGTTCGACGGGCAGCGGTTTCCGTATTTCTGCCTGTTCAACAACGATGACCGGCCGTCGGAGCGGGTGCTGTTGATCGACGACGAGCAGTTGGCGTATCGGGCGGTCGAGCATCTGATCGGGCTGGGGCATCGGCGGATCGGGATCATGGTCAGCACGGCCGACCGGCACACCGGGCGAAGCCGCTGGGAGGGTTACCGGCGTGCGTTGCGCGAGCACGGGATCGAGGAGGATGACCGGCTGGCTGCGACGGCCGACGCGACTCGCCATCGGGGTGACCTGGTGTTCGGGGCCAGCGCGATTGAAGAGCTGCTCGCCCGGTTTCCCGACATGACGGCGGCATTCGCCACGAGCGAGTACATCGCCCGCGGGGCGTTGGCGTGGCTGTACGATCACGGTGTGGCGGTGCCGGATCGGATATCGCTGGTGGGTTTCGACGATTTTCCGGAGACGGCGTACACGTGTCCGCCGTTGACCACGGTGCGGATTCCGTACCTGGAGTTCGGCTATGAGGCGGCGCGGCAGGTCCACCGGCTTTGCCGCGGGCTGGAGGTGCTGCTGACCGATGAGACGCGGGACAAGCTGCGGTGCGACCTGGTGACGCGTAAGAGCACGGGAGGGGTGGGGAATTGTTGATGGCTGATTGTTGATTGTTGATTTGGGATGGATGCGGATATGAATCGCCACACGGCCTCTTCGACCAATTCGAAATTCGAAATTCGAGATTCGAAATCGTTCACGTTGATCGAGTTGCTGGTGGTGGTGGCGATCATTGCCGTGTTGGTGGCGATGCTGTTGCCGGCGCTGCAGCAGGCCCGCGAGGAGGCCCGGCGGACGCAGTGCCAAGCCAACTGGCACCAGATCGGGCTGTTGGCGGCGAGTTATCAGGCTGACCATCAGGACCGGATGCCGTATCTCCGGACGGATGGTTTCTACCCTTACGGTCTCTATGACTTTAACTACAATCGGGATGCGGGGTTCGGGTGTTTCCGCGGGTACGTACCGGCGGAGTGGGTTGACTTCAAACCGGACTACGATCCTCAGAACGCGATGGGGCGTGGGATATTCAGCGACCCGGCGGGGATACCGGGCGTGGGGCCCGGCAACTTCCTGAACGTGATGTACATTCTGGTCTTTACATGTTCCGACAGCGCGCCGCCATGGGGACCGACGACGTACACGTCGACGTGGCCCAACCCGACGGCGAACTACCAGGACAATCCCTCCGGCACGGCGATGGGCGTGTGCGACGTGTTCATGGCGGGCGGCAATCCGTATGCGTCGCTGCCGTATGTCCCCAGCGGGCACGGCGGCGAAGGGGTGAACATTCTGCGGCTTGACGGCCACGTGATCTGGCGACCATACGCGGATTTCGAGTGGGTGGGCGCCAGCACCAACGAGCCGTGGATCGGGTATAAAAGGGCGTTTAACGACTGATCGAGAGGGTCATGCAGCGCAGGACGCGAAGAGTCTCGGGCTTCACGCTGATCGAACTGCTGGTGGTGGTGGCGATCATCGCGGTGCTGGTGGCGATTCTGCTTCCGGCGCTGCAGTCGGCCAGGGAGCAGGCGCGGGTCACTTCGTGCGGCACGCAGCTTCGGCAGATCGGGACGGCGTGCACGATGTACGCGGGTGACGAGCGGGACTGGTATCCGCCGTCTTATGACGCGGTTGGGAACGCGTGGGCGCGGATGCAGCACATCTACGGCGGGTATCCGCAGGGGTTCGGGCTGCTGACGCCCGGTTACGTGCCGGACCACCATCTGTTTTTCTGCGAGCCGTACAGCAACATGGCTTTTCCGACGTCGTCGAGCGCGTGGAATTCCGGATACGGCTTTGCGGGTTACCTGTACATCGGCAATCCGCGGAAAGGGGTGGGTCCGGATTCGACTCCGGCGGAGTTTACCACCGATCCGTGGCCGACGTATTCGATGCTGGGCAATGGGATCATCACGCGCGGGCCGGACCGGTTCACCGACGTCAGCAAGATAGCGGCCACACCTTCGCAGGCGGCGTACGCATTCGACATCGTCAGCGACGTCGGCGCGTCATGGACCAACCAGTGCAACGCCCACCCGGCGGGCCAGCCGCCGTCGCGCGGCGGCAACGTGCTTCACGCCGACGGCCACGTGACGTGGTATCAATTCCCACAACACTGGAGTCCGGGCTACGACGGTATGGGCCTGTACATTCCCTACCGGGGTTTTTAGGGGTCTTTGCCACATGACGATCCGGATCGGAGTCTCCCTGTTTACGGTGCTGTGTCTGTGCGCTCCGGCAACGGTCGAGGCCCGACCGCGGGCGGCAGAGTATGACGTTTTCGTCGAAGCGGAAGCCGCTGTGGAGCTGCGCGGGCCGATCGTGCAGTCGGGTGGACGCGCCGCGGCGTGTTCGAGCGAGGCGATGATCAATCTGTACAACCCGTCGGACCCGCCGGCGGGCGGTTACATGGCCCGGTATGCAGTCGAAGTCCCCAGGCGAGGGGCGTACTACGTGGTGGTTTGGGCGCAGGGGCTGGATACCTCGTGCACCTCGCCCTTCAGCGTGGAGGCGGCCGGGCAAAAGGTGGCGTTCACGGTGGAGCGGGCGGGCCTTCCGGAGTATTACTTCCGGTACGGCGAGAGCGTGGTTCCGCACGTGGGCGGGCCGGTGCGGCTTGAGAAGGGGCCGTGCGAGGTCGTGCTGCGAGTCGGTGGGCGGCGGCCTCACGAGGACCACGCCTACAACCTGATCGCCGACGCACTGGCGTTGGTGCGACGCGATCCGCGGCGGGTGGCGGCGGGCGGGCCGGCGAAACTGTCGGTCAAATCGGGCGACGAGCTTGGCCCGTTCGATCCGATCACCGACTTTTCTCAGGGCGGGATCGGCGACGTGGTCAATCCGGAGTTCTGGTCGTCGATGTCGCCGCTGTTGCGGAAGCTCGGGATCGAACGGATTCGAATCGACCACGTGTTCGACTATTACGACGCGGTGAAGCGGGACGAGGCGGGCAGGATTTCGTACGACTGGAGCCGGCTGGACCGGGTGATCGAGCAGATCGGCGCGGTCGGCGCCGAACCGTTTGTCTGCCTGAGCTACATGCCGCCGGCGCTCAGCGTTGACGGCACGCCGTACGCTCCGCCAAGGGACTATGGGCAGTGGCAGGCGGTGTGCCGCGAGTTGGCCCGGCATCTGGCGGAGGACCGTAAGCTCGCGGGACTCCACTATGAGGTCTGGAACGAGCCGGACGGCGGCGGGTTTCTGACGGCGGATGCGGAGACGTACGCCAAACTCTATCGGACGGCGGTGGAAGGGGTGCTGGAGGCGGATCCGACGGCGAAGGTGGGCGGTCCGGCCAGCGCGGTTGGGGCGTGGATCGTGCAGTTTCTCCAGCGGGTCAAGGAGAGCGGGGCGAAGATCGACTTTGTTACGTGGCACTGGTACAACTGCGGCTACGACGTGGCGGACTACGCCTCGCAGATCGCGACGGTCCGCCGGACGCTTGCGGAGCTGGGCTTCGGCGACGAGATCGAGCTGGCCTACAGCGAGTGGAATCTCAACGGCCGCATCAGCCCGGAGAACGACAGCTTCTACAACGCGGGCAGCGCAGCGGCGACGCTGGGAGTGCTGCACCAGCAGGGGCTCTCACACTCGTACTTCTTCATGCCGAAGGACCCATCGGCGGAGCGGGAGTTGACCGGGTGGTTCGGGGCGATCACGCACACCAACAAGCCCAAGCCGGTGTACAACCTGCTCGAGGCGTACGCGCGGTTGGCGGGCGATCAGGCGGCGGTGACGACGTCGGACGATCGGGTCGGCGGGCTGGCGGCGCGGGACGGTGAGACGCTGCGGGTGCTGGTGTGGCAGTTCAGCCGAAGCGATGCGTTGGCGGCGGCGCGGCGGGTGATGGTGGAGGTCGATCTTGAGGGGACGCCGCTGGCCGGGCGAAGCCTGCGTGAGCGGTCGTGGCTGATCGACAGCCGGCACAGCAACCTGACGGCGAATCCGGAGCGGCCGGGACTCGAGGAACTGGCTGATCGGCGGGTCGAGGGCGGCCAGGAAGTGAAGTTGAGTTTCGAGTTGGAAAACGGCGGCGTGCGGCTGATCGAGTTGACGGTAGACGAGTAAGCAGTGGTTCGGGCGGTTCCCGACGGTCCGCCCGCGACGTTACACCAAGCGAAAGGACAAATCCATGCGAGCGACGGGTTTGGCGGCGGTGTTGGTATCGACGGTTTTTGGTGCGTGGAGTGCGGCGATGGTGATTGAGACGCAGGTTCCGGCGAATCTGTTCGCGGCGGGCGAGCCGGTGACGCTCGGGGCCAAGGAAGTCAAAGGGCAGGCGACGTACGCCGTCACGGACTTTTTCGGCAAGACGGTCGCCGAGGGTGCAGCGGCGGTGAGCGACGGGCAGACGACGATCGAGTTGGGCGAGCTGTCGCCGGGCTGGTACCGCCTTGTGTGCCGCGACGAGGCGGCGGAGCAGATGGTGACGCTGGGCGTGTTGATGGCGCGGATCGGCGAATCGATGCCGCGGGAGGGCCGGGTGGCGGCGGACACGATCGGAGCGGGCGGAGGGTTGGTCGAGGCGCTTGGGCGGGCGAACATTCCGTGGGTGCGCGAGCGGCTCTGGTGGAGCGCGGTGCAGTGGAGTCAGGGGCCGATCGACTGGAAGGAGTATCCGCAGGCGGCGGAAAAGCTGGCGTCGGCGGGCGTCAACATTTCCCAGGTCTGGCACGATTCGCCGCCGTGGACAACGCCGGCCAACCCGCAGGAGCTGATTCCGGACGATTTGCGAGATTTGTACACGTTCTCGAAGACGGCGGCTGCGAAATTCGCGGGATTGTACAAGGCGTGGGAGACGGGCAACGAGTGGGATGCGGCGATGGGCCATGCGCCGGACAAGTACGCGGCGTACGAGAAGGCGGCGTACCTGGGCCTGAAGGCGGGCGATCCGAACGCGATCGTGACCAACGGTTCGATCTGCTGGGGGGCGACGCCGTTCCTGCGGGTGCTGCTGGAGTCGGGACTGGGCGAGTACAGCGAGGTGTTCAACTGGCACTTTTACGGCAAGCCGGAGCAGTATGCGTGGAACGTGGATGCATACACCGAGATGATGGCTGAGTACGGGGCGGCGGAGCGGCCGAACTGGATCAGCGAGGGCGGAGCGCCGTTCGAGGCGACGGAGGGCGAGGACCCGCACATGAGCGATGCGAACCAGCGGCGGCGCTGCCCGCTGACGGCCAAGAACGTGACGATGGCGCTGGCGGCGGGGGTGGACCGGTACTTCTTCTTCTGCATGCCGCACTACCTGGAGCGCGGTTTGGAGTTCGGGCTGCTGCGGGCGGATCACTCGCCGTATCCGGTGATGATGAGCTACGCGGCGGCGGCGAACCTGCTGGGGCAGAGCACGTATCTGGGCCGGTACGCGGGCGATGACGCCGCGGTCGAGGCCCGCGCGTTTTCGACGCCGGCGGGCGTGGTGCTGGCGGCGTGGTCGGATGAGGCGCGGTCGCTTTCGGTCCCGACGGATAAAAGCAGCGTTCGGCGGGCGAACCTGTTCGGTGCGATGGACGAACTGCCGGCGGCCGACGGGCGGGTGACGGTCGAGTTGGGACCGGACCCGATCTACCTGGTCGACCTGGGCGAGAAGATCAAACCGGAGCTGTCGGGCAAGGTGCGTCCGGCGGGCAAGCTTCCCAGGAACGATCCGTCGAAGGTGGTGCTGATGGGCTACTGCGATCTGCCGCTGCTGCCGGAGCGGTCGTGCTACGACGCGCAGGCGGCGGCCGATCCGCAAGCAGTGGCCTACACGCTGGAAGTGTACAACTTCAACGAAGAGAAGCCGGCGGAAGGGCACGTTGAGGTGTCGGTTCCAGCCGGCTGGCAGGTGGCGCCGGAGCGGGCGGACGTTCGCCTCGATCCGATGGGTCGCGAGGTGCTGACCTTCACGATCGCGCCGAAGCAGCCGCGGACGGTGGCGGATTTGACGGGCAAGATCGTCGTGCGAGGCGAGTTTGACGGCCGAGAGACTTCACCGGCGGTGAGCCTGCTCGGGTTTGGCGAGACGGCGCTCGTGCCGACGCAGCGGCAGGCGGTGGACTGGGCGAAGGCCGAGAACTGGCGGCCGGACGACGTGCGGTACGACGACGGCGCCCGCAACGCTCCGGCGAAAGTCGCGGCGGCCGGCGAGTCGGGCTTCCGTTACGAGTCGGAGCCGAAGCGGGAAGACGCCGGAGCGATCGACTATTTCTCCTACGCGGTGACGCGGTTCGATCCGCCGCTCGACCTGTCGGAGTGGGACGGTGTCTCGCTTCAGATCACGCCGATCAAAGGCGCGGGAATGGTGCGGCTGATGTTCCGTGAACCCAACGGCTGCTACTACTACCGCACGATCTCGCTGGCTGGCGATCAGCCGCAGCGGGTGACCGCGGTGTTCGAGCACATGCCGTGGGCGCTGTGGTTCACCGGCGACCCGAACCACCGGCTTGACCTGGACCGGATCGCCGGGATCAAGATCGGACGCGAGGGCGACGATCTGGCGTTCGAGGTGACCGGGTTCGAGCTGATCAAGCTGCCGCGCTGACGGCGGCGGTCAGGCGACGGACTTGTCGATGGCGATGCTGCCGCGGACTTCCTCGAGAAGCTGGGCTTTGCGATCGATCCGCCAGACCAGCAGGACGATGGGCAACCGCCTGTTGTCCTTGAAGGTGATGACGATCCGTCCGAAACCCAGGAGGCGTTCGAGGAAGTCACCGGTGTTGACGCGGGTGTTGTAGTCCTCGCGGCTGACCTGCTCGCCGCTTTCGGTGGGCCCTTCCTGGACGTTCATGTAGTTGGGCGTGAGGGCCACGTAGTAGAACAGGCCCTTGATCCATGAGACGGCGATGGTGACCAGCCCGATGATCGCGACCAACAGGTACGCGGTGGCGCTGAGCGAGATCGCCAGGTGGCCGAAGAGCCGCAGCGTCGAGGCGACCGAGCCGACCAGGTGAAGCCAGAGCAGCCCGAAGGCGACCACGAGCATGCCGATCAGCAGGATGCGCAGGTTGATCTCGTACTCCTCGACCAGGAAGTTGACCAGCACGACCAGGAACCAGACGCCGCCGATCATCTCCGGCGTGATCCGCTCCGGCAGCCAGCCGCGATTGTGCAGGACCATCATGCCCGCGGCCAGCAGCGAGGCGAGGATGGTCGGAGTGTAGAGAACCTTCGGCGTCCAGTCGAAGACGACCAGCCACTCGTTGATATCCGGATCGTCGCGGATCTGGCGTTCGGTCCGCATCCGCGTCCGCACCGTGTTCCGCAACACCAGCACCGCCACCACCACGCCCACGACCAGGGCCAGGGCGATGTAGAGGGCGATCATCTCGTTGGAGGTCCAATCGACAGCGAGCATGGCGATCTCCTTAAGAGCGGGAACAACAACCGCGGCGCGCCCAGGAAAGTATACCCCTGACCGCGGTGTCCCACAACCCCAGGGTCTGCGGCTCGCATTGCGCGATCCGGCGGTCGGCTGCTAGACGAACCAGTAGGAGTAGAGCCGGGCGCAGCGGGCATGGATCTTGAGGCGGACCTTCTTGCCCGGGCGGAGGCGGCGGTACTCGTCGCCGTCGAGGACGCCGGCTTCGGTGGCGGTTCCGTGGGTGTGAAGCGGGCCGGCCTGCGACGAGGCGGATTGCGGCCAGCGGACGGCTGCATCGAGCTGGTCGCCGACGATCGGGTCCGAGAGCTCGCAGCCGAGGTACGGCGTGCCGTCCGGCTGGCAGAGGCTGATCCGCACCTCGCCGCCGCGGGCGTCGGTATTCAGGTGGAGAGCCCCTTCGGGCCAGTCGAAGACCCTGGTCAGCAGGCAGCCGCCGCGGTCGTCGGCGTCGAGCGAGACGAAGCCGTCGCGGCGGAGCGTGGCCAGGCCCACCGAGCCGATGCCCGGCAGCTCGCCGCGGTCGACGCGGGCGGTCAGGTTCTCCCAGTACTGCGGATCGCGGGTGCCGGCGTGCGTGGTGCAGTTGCCGCTGTAGTAGAACCAGAGCCGACTGTCCTTGACGATGGGCAGGCAGGGATACCAGGCCATCGCCCAATCGAACTGGCCGGGTTCGCCGCGGTCGATGAACGGTTGGCGGCCGCCGAGGCGCTGCCAGTCGATAAGGTCGCGGCTGGCCACAAGCTGCAGGTGGCCGGGTCCGGGTTGGTTGTTCTTCCCGATCCGGCCGAACTCGTACGACGGATCGAAGATCAGCAGCAGGCCGATGTAGAGTTCCTCGTAGGGCACGATCAGCATGGTATAGAACTCGCAGCGGCGGTCTTCGCGGCAGTCGTGGATCAGCGATCCGTCGGCCACGGCCGCTTCGATCCGCTGGTGGGCCATCGTGTCGTCCTGCTCGTCGGGAGTCAGGATGCGGATGGGGTTTCGCCACTGGCGCAGGTCGTCAGCCTCGACGAGGGCCTGGACGCGCCGGGTCGGCTGAAGGGGGCCCGATCCGTCGAATCGGCCGACCGGCTGACACCATCGGGCGACGCCCAGGTATCGCGGGAGGTTTTGCGGTTTCGGGTAGCCCGGCGGATCATCCGGGCCGCAAAACGGCCTGGTGGATTTGACCGGGATGAACGTGTCGCCCGCTCCGAGTACCTTGCACGGCCCGCGATCGGTCCATTTGACGCCATCGGCGGAGCTCTGGACGATCAGACCCTTATCGCCCGCGTAGGCGATGGTCTGGTAGCGGTGATCCGGCCCGAGCGGCGAGAAGTCGTCATCGCCCGCGACGATATAGAACACCTTGCCGTCGACGAGGTTGTTGTCCTTCGAACCGTCGCATTCGACCAGGCCTAATGGAGGCTTTTCCCAGCGAACGCCGTCCGAGGACACGGCGTAGCAGGACCTGACCTCGCCGGTGAAGTACCACATCTTGAACAGGCGGTCGGCCGGGTCGTAGATCGTGCTGCAGTTGACCGAGACGTTGCGTCTTTCCCATGGCTTGTCCGGCCGGATCACCGGGTTGGCCGGGTGCTTGTCGGCGGCGTGCATCCGGCGGGTCAGGCCGGACATTTGAGCTACGTGGAAGTCGTCCACAAACAGTCGGCGCGGCGATCGGGCGTTCATGGGGGCTCCTTCTATTTCTTCTGGGCGTTGATGTCGATCCCCAGCGGGGCCTTCGGCTGGGGCATTTCGCGGAAGGCCCGGTCGAGCCTGTGGTCGTTGTAGAAGAAGTCGATCGGCACGATGGTCAGCTTGGCGTCCATGATGCCCCACTGGCTGATCCAGTGGCCGCGGGCGTAGGTGACGTAGGCGTAGCCGTCGATGAAGCCGATCGAGGGGTTCATGTAGGCGTAGCGGTGGTCGTCCTCGAGGTCCTTGATGTTCTCCCAGGTTCGGCCGCCGTCGCGCGAGATCGCGACGGTCAGCGGGCAGCGCAGGCCGTAGTGGCGGCGATGCCAGTGCGGCTTGTAGTCGTAGTTCCAGCAGGCCAGGAGGTCTCGCGTGTTCGGGACCCTCGCCAGATGAGCGCCGGCTTCGGGGCAGACCAACGCCGACGGCTCAACTGCCGACCATGTCTCGCCGCCGTCGTCCGAGAACGACTGGTACTGTGAGCCCAACTGGGTGCGCATCAGCATCAGGCATCGCCCGTCGGCGATCTCGGCGATCACCGGTTCCATCAACCCTCGCTTGGCGGCGCGGAGCTCGCTGCGACTCTCGCGCCAGGTCGCCCCGCCGTCGTCGCTGTAGCAGACGATGGTCGAGTAGTTCTCGTCGGCAGCCCGGCTGCGGGAGGTGTAGGCGATCGGGTAGATTAGCCGGCCGCCGTCGAGCTGGACCAGCCGGCCGTTGCACGGGCAGTTGTAACCCTCGCGCGGCGTGATGCGGGCGGGCTCGCCGAAGGTCTTGCCCTCGTCGGACGAACGGAGCAGGTAGATCTGCATGTTGTCGTAGGCTTCCATGCGGTAGAAGGCGACGGCCAGTTCGCCCGAGCCGAGGCGCAGCCAGCCGCCGGTGCCGCAGTGCATCTTCGCCTCGTTGGGAAAGATGGTGAACGACCGTCCCCACGTCCGCCCGCCGTCTGTCGAGCGCTTGCCCTTGGTGATCTCGGTCGCTTCGTCGGCCCGGCCGGTCTTGTGGCAATAGGGCAGCAGAAGCGAGCCGTCGTTGAGTTTCACGACGTTGTCCGGCGAGGTGCGCGGGCAGTCTCGGCTGCGCGGGCAGACGACGAGGCTGTAGTAGCCGTTCTCGAGGAACTCCAGTTGGGCCATGGCGGCTTTCCTCTGCGTCCGGTCCGTGCTTTCGTGGAGCGAGACCTTTGGCGGATTATAGGCTCAGCGGGCGGATGTGCAAGGCATTTCGATTTCCTATCGGCGGCGGAGGCCCCTTGACCGGTTCCAGCCGCACCGTTACCTTTGTGGCCGGTTCGAACCACCATAGAGGGCCTCCGCGATGAACAGCGACGTTGTCTTGCCTTCCGCCCGTCAGACTCTATGCCTGAGCGGCGAAGACTGGGAATTGTCTTGCGACCCGCAGTGGTCGAGTGACCAGAGCATTGCCGCGAGCGTGCCGGGCGACGTTCACGCCGATCTGGAGCGGGCCGGACGGCTGGCGGATATCCACTACGGCCTGAACAGCCGAGAGGGCCGCGACGTTCCCGCCAAGCCGTGGTGGTATCGCAAGCGGTTCGTCGTGCCGGAGTCGTGGCGTGGCAAGACGATGCGGCTGCGGTTTGACGGGGTGGACTACGCCTGCCGCGTGCGGCTCAACGACGTGGAGCTGGGCCGGCACGAAGGGCAGTTCACGACGTTCGAATTCGACGTGACGCGGATCGCGAAGCCGGGCGATGAGAATGTCCTGGTGATTCAAATCGAGCCGGCGTCGCCGGAGGTGCTCGAGAAGCTGTTCAGCCAGACCGGCTACGGCTGGCCCCACTACCACGCATTCGAAGCGATGGTCCGGCAGTTGCCGTACTGGAAATGCCGGACGGCGACGGGTTGGGATTGGGGCACGCCGGTCTTTACGCTGGGCATCTGGCAGGACGTGAATCTCGTCGCGACGAACGGGGCGACGATCTCGCAAATCACCATCAAGCCCGAGTTGACGGCGCCGTACGACCGGGCGATGCTGCATTTGACAGCCGACGTTCGGACGACCAAGCCGAGGACGGTCGAGCTGATCTGTTCCGCCGAGTGCATCACCGCAGACGGGCCGGTTTCCCGCAGTTCTGTTAAGGTTGAGTGCGGTGAGGACAATACGGTCGTTCGACACAGTCTACGCGTGAGCGCGCCGGCGCTCTGGTGGCCTTGCGGCTACGGCGAGCAGAACCTCTATCGCCTGACCGTGACGGCCAAGGATGCGGACACCGGTGAGCCGCTGGATTCGGCCCAGACGACCTTCGGCATCCGCGATCTGCAGATCCTGGAGAATCCCGGAGCTGAGGATTTCCGCCGCTACTCCGACTACACGACGGGCAAAAGAGAGCTTAAGGATGCATCGTCGGTGTCGTCGCCGCAGCGGTATCTGATCTCGATCAACGGCCGGAAGGTCTTCGCCCAGGGCGGCAACTGGGTGCCCTGCGATCTGCTCTACGGCAGGGCTCACGACTCGGACTACGAGCGGTTGATCCGGTTGGCGGCGGAGGCGAATTTCACGCTGCTGCGGCTTTGGGGAGGCGGATTGATCGAAAAGCCGGTCTTTTACGATCTGTGCGATCGGTACGGGCTGATGGTCTTCCAGGATTTTCCGAACGCCGGCTGTCGACCGCAGGAAACCGATGCAGCACTGGCGTGCGCCGCGGACGAGATGCGCAGCGTTCTGCCGCGGCTTATCAACCATCCGTGCATCGTCCGCTACACGTTCGGCAACGAGTTGTACGTGACGACCGGGAACAGCCGGCAGATGGTGCAGTTCGTGGAACTCTGTCGCCAACTCGATCCGACGCGGCCGTGCTACGGCCCGGACCCGGTCTGCGAGGGCCAGCGTCACGGCCCGCACTGGTACGATCGCGAGAGTCACTATCAGGTCTGCAACACGGGCGAGCCGCTCTCGGTCGGGCCGGACAATCCGATCGAATGGACCGAATACGGGGCGGCGGGCGCCTCATCGGTCGAAACGCTTCGTCGGATCATCCCATCCGACCGGCTGTGGCCGATCCGGTCGGACGATGAGGTCTGGCGATGGCACAAGGCCTTTGACGCCCTGGGCGAGGAGCACTGGCTTGGCCGCGGGCAGTACGTCGCCCTCTTCGGCGAACCGCCCGACCTGAAGACCGAGGTCCGGTGCAGCCAGTTCGTCCAGGCCGAGGCGTTGCGCTACGCCAATCAGGCGATGCGGCGGGCCATTTGGCATCGCAGCGCCTGCGCCATCTGGTCGTACAACGAACCGTGGCCCAACGCGGCCCATGGATGCTTCGTCGAGTACGGCGGCCGGCCCAAGATGGCGTACTACTACGTTCGGCGGTCGTTCGCGCCGATCGACCTCAGCGCCCGGTATGACCAGATCATCTGGCCGGTCGGATCGACGCTCGATCTGGAGTTGTGGGTGTCGAGTCTCGTCTCAGAATCGCTGTCTGACGCCCGTTGGAGCTGTTCGTTTTGCACGCTCGATGGGCGACCGCTCGAAACACAGTCGGACGTTGTATCGGTTAAGCCGGACGCCGCCCAGCGCATCGGATGCGGCCGGTTGTCGCTGTCGTCCGAGCTGGCGGGCCAGGTCGTGCTGTGCTTCCTGAAGCTCTGCGACCGCGACGGACGGGTGCGTTCGCGGCATCTCTATACCTTCGGGATCACCAGCCGCGAGCAGGAGTCGCCGCCGCTGGCCTCGATGCTTCATCCACCCGCTGCAGAGCTTCGAATGGAGCGGGTCGATGTCGCGGCGGTGAGGGTTGTCAATGTCGGCGGCGTTCCGGCCCTGTTCGTCGCCATCGAGGCGGCTGCGGGCGAAACGGGTCTTTCTCCCGATGAGAACTGCTTCTCGCTGTTGCCGGGCGAAGCTCAGATCGTACGCTTCCGCACGATGGAGGCGAATGCGCCGTTTCCTGCCCGCTACACGGTCACCGGCCAAGCGTGGAACAGCTCGGCCGTTTCGTCGGTTGGCGGCTGAGGGTCCTATCGCTTGATCCGCAGATTGGCGCCCGCGCCGGGGCCTCGGGTGATCAGGTCCTCGACGTCCTGACGAGTGCACCAGTTCAGGTCGCCGGGGATCGTGTGCTTCAGGGCGCAGGCGGCGTTGCCGTACTGGAGACACTTGCGGATATCGCCGTCAAAGGCGGCATAGGCGTAGAGAAACGCCCCGGTGAAGGCGTCGCCGCCGCCCACGCGGTCGATGATCTCCATTTCGTAGGTCACGTCGTCGTAGACCTGGCCGTCGGTGCAGGCGATCGCCGTCCAGCGGTTCCGCAAAACGCTCAGATCCTCCCGCATCGTTGCCGCCACGACCTTCAGATCGAACGTCTCTCGCATCCGGGCGGCCGCCTGCCGGGCGTCGCCGTCGATTCCGAAAATCCTTCCCGGATCGCCTTCGCCGAGGACCAGGATATCGCAGAACGCGAGCAACTCGCGGAAGGTCTTGCGGGCCTGCTCGATCGACCAGAGCTTGGCCCGGTAGTTCAGGTCGAAACTGACCGTCACGCGATGGCGCTTGGCGGCGGCCATCGCCTCACGCACCGCCTCAGCCGATGAGGAACTCAACGCGGGCGCCGTGCCGCAGACGTGGAAGAGCCTCGCCCCCGGCAACACCGCGTCCCAATCCACCTCGCCCGGCCCGATGCGGCTCATCGTCGAGTCGGCCCGATCGTAGACGACCGCGCTGGGCCGCGGCATCGCGCCCTGTTCGAGAAAGAACAAGCCGACCCGGCCCTCATCGGTCCAGACGATGTGCGAGGTGTCGATGCCGTGCTCGCGAATTCGGTTTTCGACCATCCGTCCCAGTGGGCTGCGCGGCAACCGGGTGACGTGGGCGGCCTTGAGGCCGAACCGTGAGGCGACCACCGCTGAGTTCATCTCCGCTCCGGTCACCACCACCTCGAACGAGGTTGCCTGCTCGATCTTCTGAAAGCCCGGCGCTCCGAGCCGCAGGAGCATTTCGCCAAACGTCACCAGATCCGCCATCGTCCGCCTCCGCGTTGAGTTATGGAACTTATGATTTTACGTTCCCGTCCGGCGGACGGCCAGCGAAAACGGTTCCGATGGCGCCGGCGAGAGCTTTTGCTTGATCGGTCCGGGGACCGGATCGTAGAATGGCGGCGGGCAAGTGTTTTCGAATACGGGAGCGTACGATGGTCAAGATTCTGGTCGCCGACAAGCTCGATTCCAGCGTGGTCCAGGAGGCCAAGGCCCGCGAGAACGTGGAACTGGACGTCAAGACGGGCCTTTCGGAAGAGCAGCTTGCGGAGATTGTCGGCGGTTATGACGGCATGATTATCCGGTCGGGCGTGAAGGTCACAGCGAAGGTGCTGGCGAATCCCGGTCGGCTGCGGGCGGTGGCGCGGGCCGGAGTCGGCGTGGACAACGTCGATCTTGACGCGGCCACCCGCGCGGGCGTGCTGGTGATCAACACGCCGGACGCCAACACGGTGGCCACGGCGGAGCACGCCTTCGCCCTGCTGCTGGCGCTGATGCGCAACGTGGTGCCCGCGTGCGTCGACACCAAGGCGGGCAACTGGAATCGCAGTCGGTTCGTCGGACGGCAACTGGCGGGCAAAACCCTGGGACTGATCGGGCTGGGCCGGGTCGGCCGGGCGGTGGCCGAGCGGGCGCTGGCGTTCAAGATGAGCGTCTGCGCCTACGATCCGCTGTTCCCCGGCGACAGCGCGTTGGACGGCCGGGTGCGCCTCGTCCA
>JAAYCJ010000307.1 GCA_012729815.1 Phycisphaerae bacterium
CCACGACCATGGGGCCGCGAGTGTATTGCCAGTTGAAGTAGCTCCTGTCCGTGAAGATCCTGCTCTCCTCGTCAAACCCTCTCTCACGCAGTGCTGCTCGCAGCTTCTCCGTCCGCCAGGTGCAGGTGGGGGAGTTGCCCACCCCGAACTCGGCGTCGGGGCGGTAAGGATGAAATGACATTCGTACATCGTCTTCCGTGTACTTCTTCAGATCGAATGCATAGCTCCAACCCGCCGTGGTATCTCCAATTACCAGGTCGGAGAACATTTCCCCAGGCCGCTTCTGGAGCTTGAGTCCGATCGCCCGCTCGATGTTCTCCTGGTTCAGATCCTCGCGCCGCTCGATCGCATCGATCATCGCCAGCAGCTTGTCCCAGACCTGCTCGGGCGTCAGCACTGGGCCGCGCGGCAAGCGAGAGTCCGGCTCGGAGGTCGCCGCTGTCTCGGCCGGGGGCGAGCCCATTCTGTCTGGCGCCGGGCCAGTGCCGGCAGCAGCGACGGGCAATCCGCTGCAGCCCGCCAGCAGCAGGCACCCCGTCAACGTCAGCGCCGATACACGCAATTCCATTCCCCGATTCCCATCCTTGGCCGTCGAGATTCTCTATCACGTTGCGATTGGACTTTCCATGGATGTCGCGGTGGTACAGGCGTATGGCACCGGCATGAAGTCGGCCGAGTACCTGTCCATCCATGTTGCGTCCTTGTAGAATTCCGGTCTCACGAACGACACCAGAACAGAATCGACGCAGGTGCTGTTGTAGTCGAGATGTTCTTGATCGAAGTAGTAACGCACACGAACAACCATGGCGCCGCGGGTGTACTGCCAGTTGAAGTAGTTCCTGCCTCTTACGGTTCTATTAGCTTCTTCAAACCCTCTCTCACGCAGTGCCGCTCGCAGTTTCTCCGTCCGCCAGGTGCAGGTGGGGGAGTTGCCGACCCCGAACGCTGCATCCGGACGGAAGGGGCGAACTGCCATCCGGACATCGTCTTCTGTGTACTGACTCAGGTCGAACACATAGCTCCAGCCGGCCGTGGTATCTCCGACCAACCGGTCGGAGAACGCCTCGCCAGGCCGCTTGTAGAGCTTGAGCCCGATCGCCCGCTCGATGTTCTCCCGGTTCAGATCCTCGCGCTGCCCGATCGCATCGATCATCGCCAGCAGCTTGTCCCAGACCTGCTCGGGCGTCAGTACCGGGCCGCGCGGCAACGGGGGCTCGGGTTCGGAGGCCGCCGCTGCCCCGGTTTTGCCCGGCTGCAACTCCTCTGGCGCCGGACTGATCGCGGCAGCGGCGACGGACGTTCCACTGCAGCCCGCCATTAGCAGGCACCCCGTCAACGTCAGCGCAGATATACGCAGCTTCATTCCCCGACTCCCTTCCGTGGCCGTCGGGATCGTTCTATCACGTTGCGATCGGATCCTCCATGGACGTCGCTCCCTTGTCTGTGCGGTTGTCCTATGTCGCCGACCGCGCCCTCTCCGCTCGGCGTTCGCGCGACGGGCCTTGGCGTCCGTGACAGGACACGCCTACCGCACAGGCGTATCGTCGCCTCCTGTCCCGACGAGGCGAGTTCCCATGAGCAGCAGCGAACTTGTGTTCCACACCAACCCGATGTCGCGCGGCCGGATCGTGCGGTGGATGCTGGAAGA
>JAAYCJ010000308.1 GCA_012729815.1 Phycisphaerae bacterium
GTCAGCCGGTTCACCGCCCAGCAGTTGATCGCCATCGGATTCACGTAGTTCATCAGCAGCGCGTCCGGACACAGCCGCTCCATGTCCCGCGCCACGTCCAACAGCACCGTCGCCGTCCGGATGCCCTTGAATATCCCGCCCGGCCCGAGCGTATCGCCCACGCACTGCGGCACCCCGAACGTCAGCGGCGCCTCGATCTCCGTCTTGCGCGCCGCCAGTCCGTCCGGCTCGAACATCGCCACCACGTAGTCCGCCCCTTCCAGCGCCGCATGCCGGTCCGTCGTCGCCGTCACCGTCGCCGGCGCCTTGACCTGGGCGATCACCTGCCGCGCCAGGTTCTCGCTGACCGCCAGCCGCTCGCGGTCCACGTCCATCAGCGACAGCCGAACGTCCCGCAGCTCCGGAAAGCACATCAGGTCGGTAATGATCGTCCGCGCAAAGATGAAACTCCCCGCCCCGATAAACGCAATCTTCGGTCCCATCAAGGTATTCTCCACGCTCGTCTTCAAGGCTTCGTTACGTACGGCAAGATCATACCGATCCGCCGGCAAATATCAACATCGCCGCTCCGGCGACACACAACCGGCGGCCCGCGACCCGCTCACCGCTCCATCGCCAGCGGCGCCTTCGGTGCGATATCGAGGCTCTTCCACCAGCCCGGATCCTTCAGGTAGCGTTTGACCCGCATGGCCGCCGCCACGCCGTCGCCGCAGGCGGTCGCCAGTTGGGCCACGTTGCCTACGCGGCAATCGCCGGCGGTAAACACGCCCCGCTGGGAGGTGCACAGGCACCACGGGTCGCACTGGATGTGCCCGGTCTCGTCGAGCTCCACAAAGCCCCTCAGGAAGTCGGTGTTGGGCACCGTGCCGATGAAGACGAAAACGCCGTCGCAGTCGATCCGCCCCTCCGCCGCCGTCCGCAGGTCCTTGGTCCGCACGTACCCGACGCGCTTCTCGCCCTCGATGCTCGTGACGATCGTATCCAGGACGAGTTCGATGTTGCCGCCCCGTTCGATCAAATCCTTGAGCTCTTCGACCAGCACCGCGTCGCCGCGAAACTCCCGCCGGCGGTGCACCAGACAGACCTTGGCCGCGAACTTGGCCAGGTGGATCGTTTCCTCGAGCGCGGTGTTGCCGCCGCCGACGCTGACCACGATCTTGCCCTCGAAGAACGGGGCGTCGCAGGTTCCGCAATAGCTGACGCCCGCCCCGGCGCTGCGGAACTCCTCCTCGCCCTGGACGCCCAGGTGCCGGTATCGGCTGCCGGGCGTCAGGATGACCGACCGCGCGGCGATCCGCTCGCCCTCGTCGCCGATACCGATGACGCAGCGCCGGTCGTCGAGGCGTTCAATGCCGGTCACCTCCGCCAACTGCCGAATCTCCGCGCCGAAGTTGGTACACTGCTCGACCATCCTCGCCACCAGGTCCGGGCCGCTGATCTTGATGTGGCCCGGATAGTTCTCGATCCGGTCGGTGTCGTTGATCTGCCCGCCCGGCAGCATCTTGTCCAGCACCACCGTTCTGAAGCGGTCGCGGGCCGTGTAAAGGGCGGCCGCCAGTCCCGCCGGGCCGCCGCCGATGATGGCCACGTCGTATTCGCGTTGCTCGCTCATATCCGATCACCTCCAACTGCTCGAAGTACCCACCGGACGGCCCGCCGATACTGGGCGGGATAGCGACCGGCCACGTCGCGCTCCTCGACCCGCGTCCAGACCAGATCGGGGCCGAACCGGATGCCTTGCCAGACCCCCTCCTCATCGAAGAGATACCGGGCCCGCTCAAACTCATAGTCGTTCAGCGTCGCGACCGTCGCATCCGGCAGCAGGTCGATCCGCATCGCCGACAGCGCCGTCGAAAGGTCCGTCGGGCGGCTTGCGTAGCCGGATTGCGGCGAACCCGCCTCCGCCAAGGCCGCGATCAGCAGCAGGTCCGCGCCGTCGCAGACAAACTCCTTGGGGCGTTCCAGGTTCAACGTCATCCGCTGCCGGTTGATCACCCCGAGCATTTCGATTGTCCGCTCGTCAAACTCCACCTTTCGGGCGACCGAGTGCCGCTGCCGGCCGACCGAAATGGCCAGCGTGACCGCGGTCCGCCCGGCGCTCAGGTCGCCGGTGAACTCCGCCACGGTCCCCTGTTCGTACTCGAGCTCGCCGCGCTGAATGAAGAGGAAGTTCGACGCGTTTATCCGGTCCGTCCGGCCCGACGTTTGGATCGCGGACATGAGAAACCCGATCGGCTGGTCGCCGATCCGAACCTCGAACCAGCCGGAAGCCCGATCCGCCAGGGCGTCGACGTCCGCCGCCGCCAGGATCGCCCGCACGTCCAGAGGCATCGGTTCCTCAGCCGTATCGCCGCCGAACTTCAGGCCCGAGACGACCCGGTCGAAAACCGCCGCCGTCTCGGCAAGGGGGCCGGTTCCCAGCCCCACCTGGCCCAGAAGCGCCGCACCGCCTTCGGCCACGCCCAGGTAGATCAGATTCTGATAGCCGGGCATGTCCCGCCCGTAGCGGACGAAGCCCTTGTAGATCGCCGGATCATCGGCCCCGGGCAGTCGCGATATCGCCAGCGGCTCACCGAGGCTCAGCGCCGAGAGCAGACCGTCGGCGATGAGTTGTTCCGGTTCCCGATAGTCCGGCAGGGCCAGCGGTTTGAACTGGGCCGACCAGAACGCCGACGATGAGGCCCCTCGCGGCATCACCCACGTGACCGTCCCCTCCTGATCCGGACATACGTAGACCGGCCCTTCGAAGGCCACACGCCAGCCGCCGACCTCCACCGGTTCGCCCGCCGCAGCCGTCGCTGCCGCCTCCGGCAGCGACACCTTCAGGCTTCCGCTGAGTTGCTCGACCCACTGCCGGGCCTGTGCCGCGGACGCTGTGCCCGCCAGCACCGCCACGTCCACCGTGCCGCCGTCCGGCAGGGCCACCACCTCGATGGCGATCGAATAGACCGCCTGGCCTCGTGACAGCACGGCCCAGCCGCGGGTCCGGCCCAGCCCATCCAGCGGCGCGAGGTCCTTCTCGTAATCCGCCTGAGCCACCGTCGCCCGCGTCGCCGCTTCGGTGTACCGATCGAGACTGTCGAGGAACTCGTACGCCAGCGAATCCAGGCCGGCCTCGCGCAATCCCACGTAGACTTCGACCGGAATCTCCCCGGCCGAGGCGTTCCAGCCGGCCACCGCCCCCGTCGGCAGGTCCGGCTCAGGGATCCCCGTCCAGTTCGAGTCGATTCCCAGCGTCACCCGTCCCGACGCCACCGCCACCGTCTGGTCCAGATCGAGGCGCAGCCCCCGCGTGCGGCGCATCTGCACCCAGTAGGCGAACAGCAGCGTCGCAACCAGGATAACGGCGAAAGCCAGCTTCGCTTGGATGTCACGTCTCATGCGTTTGATGCCCGTCCAAACAGGTCGCTCCGAT
Source organism: Phycisphaerae bacterium (assembly GCA_012729815.1). NCBI lineage: Bacteria > Pseudomonadati > Planctomycetota > Phycisphaerae > Phycisphaerae bacterium. Next base: position 3,416 of record JAAYCJ010000308.1, read on the forward strand.
CTTACGGTTTGCCGCCTTGCCATGCAACTGCAATCGAACCGCAACCGCATCCGATGGGCGCAAAACGCAGAGTGCGATCAGGTCATTCCGGAAAAGCCTCATCGCCGTTCGGTCAACTCGACTGGCGGACCATCAGAACATGGTCCTGCACAAGGTGAACCGGCGGCGCCTTGGGATGGGCCAGACGGTTCTTGACCAACTCGACGGCGGCTGGTGCCATCCGCGCGATCGGCTGCTCCACCGTGGTCAGCGGGACCGCCAGCATCCCCGCCCACGGGAAGTAGTCGTACGCCGCCACCGCCATCTCGTCCGGCACGCGAATGCCCGCGTCGATCAGGCCGCGGACGTACCCGGCAGCCAGGCCGGAATCGCCGAAAACCGTCGCCGTCGCCGCCGCGCGCTGGTCCGCGATCTGGCGGGCGAACCTCAAGCCGTCTTCGGCCCAGCGCAAATCTCCCGCATCCTGATGGAAGTGTGCCTTGGCCCGCGCCTCACGGATGGCGGCGATGCATCCGTCCGTAAAACTGTACCGCGGCGAACAGGCGACCAGGATGTCCCGATGGCCTCGCGAAAGCAGATGCTCGACCGCCGTGCGGCCCGCCGCCGCCCGGTCCAGGGCCAGGTAGTCGCACGGCAGCGAGTCGTCCGGCTCGCATCCCAACAGCACCACCGGCAGATCGCCCGCCCACTCCGGCAGGTGCGTCACGTGCGAGGCGATGACCACCAGCGCCTCGACCTGCAACTGGCGGAACGTCTCGATCCACGGCGACGCGCACCAGTCCTGCTCCGTTCCCTCGCCGATCCCCAGCACCGGCCGGTACTCCGCCGTGTGCAGTTCATCCAGCAGCCGATTGACCATCTCCGTCCGCACCGCGTCATGCAGCGCCTGGGCCAGGTGGATGCCGATCAACCCGCTCCGCCGCCGCCGCAGATTCTGGGCCGCGTAGTTCGGCGCATAGTTCAGCTCCTCAGCCAGTTTCTGCACGCGGGCCCGCATCGCCTTGGATATCCGCGGCGAGTCGCGAAGGGACAGGCTGACCGTATTGGCCGAACACCCGGCCCGCCGGGCGATGTCCTGTAATGTCACGTTGCCTTTCTTCATTCGCCGATTCTCAAACCGTTCCGCATCCGCCGCCGGCCCTATCCCAGCCGCGTCCGCACTCGGCGTCCCTCGATCCGCAGCCGCCCCGCCGCGAACAGCCGGACCGCCTCCGGATAGGCAATCGTCTCCTGCTCGAAAACCCGGTCCGCCAGCGTGTCCGGCGTATCGTCGTCCAGCACCGGGACCGTCCGCTGGATGATGATCGGCCCGTGGTCGTATTGGTTGTCCGCAAAATGCACGGTGCAGCCCGTGACCTTACAGCCCATTTCGAGCACCGCTTCATGCACGTGATGGCCGTACATGCCCTGCCCGCCGAATGCGGGCAGCAGCGCCGGGTGGATGTTCATCACCTTCCCCGTATACTGCGGCGCAATGGTGTACATGCTCAGGAACCCCGCCAGGCAGATCAGATCGGGCCGCGCCTTGTCCAGTTCCGCGGTGATCGCCTCGCTGAACTCCTGCAGGCTCTTGCCCTTGCGCGGCACGACGACCGTCCGGACTCCGGCGTCCTGCGCCCGCTGGACCCCGCCGGCGCCGGCGCGGGACGAGACCACCAGTTCCACCGTCGCGGGCAGTCTGCCGCTGCGGCTCAGCGCGATGAAATTCTCCATGGTCCTGCCGCCGCCGCTGATCAGAACCGCCAGCCGTATCGTGCCCATCGTTCTCCTTCCGTCGGATCGTCTGCCGCCGTGCAATCGCTACGAGGCCGGCTTCTGGCCGGGTCTTAAGATCTGAAAGCCGCTGTACCGCACCGCCGGCTCGCTCAGCCGCCCGGCCGCGATGTCCTCGAGTACCTCGAACGCCAGCTTGCCCGTTTCGATCTGACTATAGTACGCGATGTAGGCCACGTTGCCAAGGTGCAGCACGGTGGAGTTTTCCGTCAGGAAACCCAGCGTCACCCGCCGCGGCGAACCCAGGACCACCGGAATCGCCGCCACCGGCAGGTTCGCCCCCATCACGATCAGGGAGTCCAGGCCGATGTCCTCAGCCAGCAGTTCCCCCACCACCGCGGCTACGTTGTCGGTCTCCGCGTCGCGGATGTACCGATGCCCGATCCCCAGCGGCTCAGTCGCCTCAAGGTATCCGTCACGAGCCAGCCGGTGGTTCGACGCCCCCAGATGCCCCACAAAACCGATCCGCCGGCCGCCGTCGTTGATCAGGACTCTGGCCAGCTCACGGCACGCCCCCCGGCGGTCCTCCAGCACGCAGAACGCTCGATTACTGTACTCAGCCCCGAGGTACAGGCACGGGATGCCATGCCTCTCAGCGTCCACCGCCAGCCGCTCCGAAACCCGGCCCAGCAGGATCAGCCCCTGGCCGTTATAGCCCCTTATGCCCACCATCTCGTCCAGGCCCGGATCGTCGGCCTGCACGATCTGCACCGGAAGCCTTAACGTCTGGGCCTGGGCCAGGATCGCCCGCCAGTAGTCCTGCAACTGCAGCGTGCTGGAGGCGATGTCCTGTTCGACCACCACGTAGACCCGCGAGACCGACCGGGAGGGCCCGATCACGTAGCTGCCGGCCCGCTCCCGCCGTTCCACCACGCCCATTCGCGACAGCTCGGCCAGGGCTCGCTCGGCCGTGATGGACGAGACGCCGAACTGGCGAGCCAGCTTCTGATGGCCCGGCAGCTTGGCTCCGGGGGCCAGCCCCCCGCTGCGAATCCGGCGGACCAGGTCATTGACGATCTGCTGGTATTTGGGTACGTCCATACCTGACTATATACAGCAGCACAGCCGGGAAATCAACCCTTTCCGGGTTCGATGCCTTTGGAGAAAACGCATATGGGACTTGCTCTGCTTTTGCCATTGACGGCCCCGGCCATACTGGCTATACTGGCATATGTGCAGTTTGGCGAACCCCGGCGGCGTGTAATCCCGCCGCCCGAACAAGATCCTATTGAAGCCTGGAGGCGACCATGTCGTTTCGGATCGGTCTGGTTGGTCTGTGCACCTCTCACCCGCAGAGCTGGGTTCCGGTCATCCGGGACCTGACCGCCAGAAAGCTGGTGGACACTGAGGTCGTCGCCGCCTGGGACAGCGGCGAGACCCGCGAGGCCGGTTTCGCCAAGACCTTCTGCAAGGAACACCAGATCGCCCAGCCGGTCGATCGTATCGAGGACATGCTCGAACTGGTCGACGGCGTGATCGTCCACACCGCCAACTGGGATCGCCACCTCGAACAGGCTGCGCCCTTCGTGAACGCGGGCAAATCAGTCCTGATCGATAAGCCCATGGTTGGCAACCTCCGCGACGCCAACCAGCTTCGTGACTGGGCCAAACAGGGCGCGCGGATCACCGGCGGATCGAGCCTGCGATTCAATTACGAGGTCGGCCAGTATCTCGCCAAGCCGGTTTCGGAGCGCGGGACCGTCCATACCGCGTTTGCCGGCTGCGGGACCGACGAATTCAACTACGGCATTCACGCCTACGCCCTGCTCGCGTGCCTGATGGGGCCCGGTGTCCGATCGGTTCGCTATCTTGGCGCCAGCGGCCAGAAGCACGTGCAGGTCACCTGGTCCGACGGGCGTGTCGGTCTGCTGTCAGTCGGGCAGCAGGCGTGGATTCCCTTCTACATCACCGCTGTAACGGACAAAGGCGTCAGCCAGATCACGACCGACAACACCATCCTTTACCGCTCGCTTCTGGAGGCCACGCTGCCCTACCTGACCGGCAAGGAAAAGAACCCGCCTCTGCCGATGGATCAGCTTCTGGAGCCGGAACTGACCGCCATGGCGGCTCGCATGTCGTGGCTCTCCGGCGGCGGCGAGGTCTTCCTGACCGATCTGCGGCAAGACGATCCGGGCTACGACGGCGCGCAGTTCGCCATCGAGTATCGGCGGGCGAGGATGGGCGGATAGCAGCCGCCGACGCTCTTAGTCCAGGCGGATGCCCTGCTGCTCGAGCCACTGCTTCAGGTCGCCCATCTGGGTGTCGAAGACCTGGTTGTCGTAGTCTTCCTCGAGCTTCTTGATGTACGTCGCCAGTTCTTCTCGGCCTTCGACGATGTCGTTGAGCTTCTTTTCCAGTTCGTCGGCGGCCTGGCGCAGATCATCGAACTCCACCGACAGGTCGAGCAGTCCGGCGACCTTACGCACCGCCGATTCGATGCACCGGGCGTTCCGCCCCTGGACGTAGGCGGGAATCTCAGCCACCAGGCTCATCATCCGGATATCCCGCTGCGGCGCAGCCAAGATCATCTGGGTGATGATGCTGGCCGGGCCCTCGTAGTTGGAGAGCTTGATCCCGCAGCGATCCAGCATCGGCCGCAGCGTCGGATCGGAGATCGAAGCGAAGTAACGGGGTTCCCGCGTGTGCGGCACCATGCCCGCCACGCTGCCGACGAAGCAGATCAACGTCACCCCCAGCCCCACCGCCAGGTCCAAGACCTCGTCGAGGTACCGCGACCACCTGAGATTCGGCTCTCGGCCTTTGAGAAAGACCAGGTTGTGGGCCTGGCTGCAGTAGATGACGTTCTGCGGCGAGCTCAGCGAGACCACGCTGCCGTCGCGAATCCGCGTGTGCGGGCGAAACAGGGCTGAGACCTCCATCGGTCCGGGAAAGCTGAGGATGTAGAAGTCTTCCGAATCGATTTCGCCGATCCTGGCCGCGTCGAGCTTTCGGAGCAGGTACTCAGCCGTGCCCGTCGAAATCTCGCCCCCGTCCATCCAGCCGTCCAGCGCCATAACCATTCGGCCGTCGGTCAGCCTCGGCCGATCGTGAAGCCTCAACAACTCGCCCACGACAACCCCCTTTCCGCGGACCTCCTACACTCACTCTCACCAAGAAAGTGTATGCAGAAAGGGAGCAAACCGCAATGCTTCCCGCGTTCGTCCTACGCGCCCACCGCTTCCAGCACCGGCTCTTCGACCCGAAGCGCCATGAGCCGCAGGCTTTTCGCCGCCAGCATCAGGTCGTCCAGCGACGACTTGAGATGGCCCTTGAGCGTGTGCGAGTAGAGCCGCGTCTGGTTGGCCAGGTGGAACTCGACCATCGCCAGGCTTCGTCCGACCAGGTCCTCATCGAGCACCGACCGGCCCTCGTCCAGGGCCAGCGCGCGGCTCAGGAAAATGACCGCGTTCAGGTCGTGGATGTGCTGATGAATGCCCGCCACCACGGTCAGGCACGTCCCGGCGGGGAAACGCTGCCACAGCCGCGAGCGATAATAGCGCAGCAGAAGATCGCAAGCCCCGTCCGTCATCTCCGGCTCGACCGGGTGCGAAAGCGTCTGATCGATCGAGACCTCGCAACCCAGCATCCGCGACGAATACCGGCCGGACAGCTTGGCCAGCGCCAGAAGCTTCGGCACCAGTTTCAGCCGCCGCAGGAAACCCAGCGAACCGGTCGCCCCGATCGGCAGGACGTCGGGAAACAGCGTGGCGGCGAAGAGGAAACGCACGGACATCGGGGCCAGTTTCGCCTCCGGCCAGGCCAGGATTTCGCCGACCTCCGGCGTCTCGGGAAGCGGCTGATCCGAACGCAGCGATTCGAGCAGGTTCACACCGGACGCCTGGCCCTGGGCCTTGAGCACCCGCACCGCCGCGAGCAGAGCCAGCAACTGCCCAAACCGCTGCCATATATCACCGTCCCGGCTGGAGTCGAAGATGCGGACCGCCCTTTCGCAGAGGGCGTCGCCTTCGGCTGGGTCGAGGCGGCAGACCGTATCGAGCACCAGCGGAGCATCGGGCTTGTAGGCGATCTGGCCCAACGGGATCAGTTCTTCGATCTCGACCCGCTGTTCGGTCAGCGGCTGGCCCTGGCAATTCCGCACGGCGGGACACCCGAAGCTCGTGGAGACCCGGTCCTCGGTCCAGGTCCGAGAAACCATCAGCGGGAATTGCCGGCACATGGTCGGCTTGGCGGCTGGGCCCATCTCCTTGTGGATGATGCACAGACCGTCGGTGTCCAGGAAGAGGCACTTGTTGCCTTCGCCCTTGGCCAGATCGTAATACCCGGGGCGTCCGTCGGCCGGCGGATTGTAGAACGCCCTGCCGGCAAGCTGCGGGTATTTGCCCCAGTCGTGGGCGTCGAGGGCATGGGCCTTGTCGGTTTCGATGGAGGTGCGCCACGGCTGATTGCAGCACGCGGTGCAGCTTTGACAGGAAAACCGGATCGATTCGTCGATCTGTTGGGTTCGCTTATCGGTCATGATCTGGACCTCCGGAAAGCCTCACCTGCATATGGCGTTATCGGAAGTCCAGGGCCATGACTTAAGCTGCGCCCGGTGCGGCGGCTACGCCATGTAGCCCTTCTGCGGCAGCAGGTTTTCGTCCTTGAGCACCACCTCGATCTGCTCCATGACCTGCCGGTCGATCGCCTGGCCGGTGAACGCGTACGGGCCCGGCACGTCTCGCCACTTCTCGCCGTGGGCGAGCATGTGATCGACGGCGCGGTTGCCGTTGGCGAACATGTTGCCGAACGGGAGCCCGTCAGCGGCGCTGAGCATTCGCGTCATGACTCCGGTGAGGCGCTTGGAGTGCGACAGGGCCTCTTCGCGCCGGCCCTGCTCGACCGCGGTAAGGATCTGACTCAGGATCGGCGTAAAGGTGTTGCCGGAGCTGAGCAGCAGGCCGTCATAGGCCCCGCCCATTGGCTTGAGGTGCGAGGCGTAGTCGCTCTCGGCGCCGCGCACGAGGAATACGCCGCCGTAGTCGAGGCCCGCGGTCGCCACCGCGTCGGCCCCGCTGGTATCCTTGAGCATCACCAGGTGCGGATAGCGGGCGGCCAGCCGCTGCAGGAGTTCCGGCGCCACGTGGTTCCTGGTGATCTGCGGCAGTTCGTACAGCGAGATCGGGGCCTTCAGCGTATCGAGCACCCTATGATAATGGGCCTCAATGGCATCGAGGCTGTGGTGCTCGCCGATGGGCGGACAGGCGGTGAACATGGCCTCGGCCTCGCCGACGACCGACCGGGCGATGCGGGCTTTTTCGAGCACGATTTCGGTCGTGGCGCCGAGGATGCCGTAGAGCTTGGGAATTCGCCGCGGCACGATGGTCTCGTCCGCCGTCAGTTCCACCAGCCGGCGAAACTGGTCGTTGCTCATGTCCCAGCCGTCGCCGGTCGAGCCAGCCACCAGCAGGCCGCCCACGTAGGGCGCGATCGTCCGCAGGTGCGCGGTCAGGTGCTCGGCGTCGATCTCCAACCGGCCGTTTACCTGCCGATACGGCGTCAGCAGGGCGCACCACAGCCGCGCCGGCGGATTGCCCAGCCGCTCCCGGATCAACGCCAACCGTCGCTGCGAAACCGCCTGATCGCTCATGGCATTCCTTTCGTTTGATCGCCAGTACCGGAATCCAAGACGCCATTCTAACAGCCCCCGCGTGACGGGCAACCGCAAATCCTTCGGCCGTGCCTTGCCGGGCCTTTCCGGCTCCGCTATAATCCGGCCAACATCGCGTCCAGCAAGGGGTTTTGCATGAAGACGTCACAGGCTTTCCGTCAGGAGATCATCGAGCTTCGGGTTCCGCCGGACCGGCTGGCCTTCTGGTGGCTCGGTCAGCAGAGCTGGATCATCAAGACGGCCAACCACATCCTCGGGCTCGACCTGTACCTCAAGGAGGATCCTCGCCGCATCGTGCCGCCGCTGCCGAAGCCGGAGGATTGCGATTTCTTCGGCTCCATCTTCGCCACGCACGATCATACGGACCATTTTGATCAGTCCTCGCTTGCCCGTATCGCCCCGCTTAACGAGCGAACGCGGTTCTTTATCCCCAAGCATCTCCGCGAGAAGGCGAGCGACCTTGGCATCGACGCGGCGAGGCTGGTGCTGATGGACGGCGAGAACGCCTTTGAGGACGGGACGCTCCACGTTTGCTCGATTCCCTCAGCCCATGAAAGGCTGGAGTACGACGCTGAGACAGGGTTTCAGTACATCGGCTATGTCATCATGGTCGATGGGTTTACCGTCTATCACGCGGGCGACACGTGCTACTACGACGGCCTGCTGGGGCGGCTGAAGGAGTGTTCGCTCGATCTGATGTTCGTGCCGATCAACGGGCGGGACGGGGTCCGCTATCGGCGCAACACGATCGGCAACCTGACCTACCAGGAGGCGGCGGACCTGGTCGGCATGGCGGAGCCGAAGCTCGGCTGCCCCGCTCACTACGGGATGTTCGCGTACAACACGGAGGACCCGCGGCTCTTCGCGGACTACCTGTCGGCCAAGTATCCCGGGCAGAAGTACTGGATCGGCAAGCCTTTCGAGGCGGTCTGGATCAGCCGCTGACCTTTGCAAGAGCGGCACGGAGCACGCGGACCACGCGGAGAAGGCGTGGAGACAGAGAGCAGGCCGATCAGGAAGAGGGGGATGTACGTCTTGTACAAAATGTGCGATCCTGCAGGTCCAGGATTTCGAGGTCGTGGCTGGCGGATCTCGTCCAGGCGCGGGTTTTGTACAATTCGTACGTCCTGTCCGACCCTGTCGCGGTCGAGGGAGTCGGCCGGTTGAACCGAGCGGCAGCCGAATGTGCGTTTTGTACAGAACATACAATTGGTCTGGGAGCGGTGCCTGGCGGGGTTTTGTACAATTTGTGCGATTTGTCGCGATCAGGCGAACGGGAGGAAGACGCCTCCCCCCCAATCGGACGGGTATGGAGTTGTCAAGCGTCGCGCGGGGCGACGCGCGGGCGTGTTCCCGCCGGATAAAGATAGCATGGGTTTGTTGCGGAGGCAAATCGGCGGTTTTTGAGGCGCAGGCAGAGACGCCGATAGGGATTCCTATGGAAATCCCGCAGACGGCCCAGGGATCTCGGCGGAATGCTACTGTTCCGCGCCGGGGACGGAGGTTGGTCGCACCGGCGTTACTGTCACCTTTTTGCCTTTGCTTCGGTCGAACATTTCGGCGATCAGCTTCGGCATCAGTTGTTTGAAGCGGGAGGCGAGGGCAAGGTCGAAGAGGCTTTCGCCCTTCTGGCGCATGGCCAGGACAGCGGCGATCCAGGCGTTGGTCCAGCCGGTTTCGACACACCAGGCGCCCCAGCCGAGGTCGGCGGAACTGCCCCAGTACTCCCACAACTCGTAGTCGAAGGCCCGCATCCAGGCGCCGCTGAGGTACGGTTGGGCGGTCGATCGGACCTGGATGCGGCAGAGGAACCGCGTCAGGCGGTCGGCTGCTTCGGTGAGCTTCCGGTCGCCGGTGGCGGCGGCGGCTTCGTGCAGTCCGAGCAGGGCGTAGTTGGTGGTGTAGAGCAGGTCGCAGGCGGGATCGCCGTTTTCCTGGATCAGCGACGCTTCGTCCGTGCCGTAGCGCTCGTTCGACTGCGGCGGCGGATAGGAGCCATCGGCCAGCGGGCCGAGCAGTTCGCGGATGGCACCGCACGGCTGCATCTGCGCGAGCAGATCGTCGGCGACGCGATTGAGCCATTGGCGGTGCTGGGCGGTGTCTTCGATTCGGACCAGGAACGCCAGCGGCAGCAGGAGGCGGGCCATCTCCTGCGTCAGGCCGTTGGTCCACTTGAGTTTCGGGTAGACCTCCATCGTCATCCGCAGGGCCGTTTTGGTCCGTGCCAGCATCTGTTCGTGTCCGGTCAGGGCGTGCGTCCAAAGGAACATCGCCCACGGGTAGGCTTGGTAATGGGGCGAGTAGCTCACGGTCTCGTGCTCGTACCAATAGGCCCAGTCGCGCCCGTCGGTGAACGAGCCGGGATAGTCGAGGCGGCTCTCGCGGAAGCCCAGCGGGCCGGTGGTGCGGAAGTTGGCCAGCGTGCAGCGGAGAATGTGCTCGTCCCACCGCGTCTCGCCGAGAAGCTTGGCGGCGACCATCGAGGGCATGATGACGCGGGCGTTGTCGTCACCGTAGAAAGCGGGGTTCCGCTCGGACCAGTTGTTCAGGCCGTAGGACGGGCTCTCCGGGTCGTCGTGGCGGAAATCGGGGGCCGACCAGACGTAGTCCAGCATCGCCGAAGCCGTCCGGCGGCTGTTGGGGTTTCGGGTTACCGCCCAATCCCACGCGAAGACCATTGCGCTTTCGCCCGTGCAGTCGCCGCGGATCCAGGGCCGGACCATTTGACGGCCTTCGTGGTCGATGATCGCCTCAAAGCCTTCGATCGCGAACTTCTTCCAGTCGATGCTCGCCACCACCTGGTCGGCGAACCATTTCGCCGACCGGGCGAACGCCGCAACCTCCACGTCGTTTGGCAGCGGGTCTTCCGGGCCGAATTCGACGTCGACCGCCGGCGACCACTTGAGGCACGGCACGTCGGTCGCACCGCCCAGCCAACCGAGGATTCGCTCCCAGATCACCTTCCAGCTTTCGATCGGGCCGTACCGGGCGGTGACGAACTGGCTCAGCTTGCTCGTGGCGACCAGGACCGGCCGGCCGGGCAGCTCGAACAGGATCGGCCAGCGTTCGTCCGGCAGGCCAAATGCCGCTTGGCGATAGCCGGCCACCTTCACGACCACCATGTGCGGTTTGGCCGCCTGCGCGGGCAGGAACCAGCAGCCGTGCTGGGCCAGCACCGCCATCGGCTCGACACCGGGGGCGAAAAAGTCCGAGGCGACCACCACCCGCTCCCACTGTGTCGCCTTCGGCTCGCCCAAATCGAGCCCGGCCAGAGTTTGCGGATACTCCACGTACAGCCGCAGGCCCTTGGCCGCCGCCCGGTCCAGCAGTTCCTCGCCGATCGTTTCCGTCGGCTGCGGGTATTGGTCGGCCAGGACGAGCACTCCCGCTCCGTTGGGCGCCGCCGCCACCGCCTCAGCCGTGCTGTCGTATCGTGGGAACGAGAGGCCCATCGCCGAGAGCACCCGGTACAGGTCGTTCGTCGTGTCGCACTTGAAAACCAGATCCATGATCGTCTCCGTCGGTCAGGCTGCGATTTCTCCGCATGGCGCCAGCGGGTATGATTTCCGCGGCGTGGCGTTTTGGCAAGCTTTGTTCACTCGACGAACACCCGTCCGCCGAACCGGCTGACGCTCTGCTCGACCGCGGCGATCAGTTTGACCACATTGATCGCCCGCTCGAAGGCGATCGGCCACTCGGCCCGGCCTCGGATGCACTCGATGAAATGCCCGACCTCGCGGACGTACGCCTGCTCGTACTCGAATTGTTCGGGCCCTTCGGCCACCCACGCGTTCCGCTCGCGGTCGAACCGCGACGCCTTCGGCCCGCGCAGGTCCCAGTGCACCGTCCCGGCGTTGCCCGCCAGCCACACGCCGCGCTCCAAGCCGCGGTTGACACCGTCGAAGTGCATCGAGATCTGCAGGCCGCTGGCGAACTCGGCGATGATCTCGTAGCTGTCGTACGAACCGGGTTTGAGCTCCTGGTCGCTCCGCCGCGAGGCCCGCGCGTTGACCGCGGCCACCGGGCTGTCCAGCAGCCACACCAGCCACTGGAACTCGTGGCCGATCATGTCGATATTGGCTCCGCCCGACGCCTTGTCCGACACGTAGAACTCGCGGTAGTCCTCCCACGGATGCCACGTCGGGAAGTACGACGTGCACGTGCCCCA
>JAAYCJ010000309.1 GCA_012729815.1 Phycisphaerae bacterium
GCGGCGACCATCCCAAGGGCACCAACCAGTCGTACGGCGACGGGCACGTCCGGTGGTGGGATTTCTCCATGGAATACCACCCGGTCTGGTCCATGGCGTGGTGCCCGATCTATCATCAGCTTTGGAACGAGTGAGGTAACGATGTCTGCTCGATCCGCGATGTGCCCGTTGTGTCGGAGTTCCTTCGCGTCGGGCGCCGGTCGTGCACCGAGCGACTCGTCAACTGCCGAGGAAACGACGATGAACGCAATCACAGCCTTTGGCTCCAGAGAAGTAGTCCAGAGCGCTCCGGCAAGTCCCAGGCGGAAGCGCCGGCCTGAGGGCTTCACCTTGATTGAGCTCCTGGTGGTCGTGGCGATTATCGCTGTGCTGGTGTCAGTGTTGCTGCCGGCGCTGCAGCAGGCGCGATCGGCGGCTCAGGGGATCGCGTGCCTGAGCAACCTGCGTCAGTGGGGCATGGCGTTTGCGATGTACACCGAGGACAACCAGGGCTGGATGCCGTGGCACTACTCCACGTACATCTATCTGCCCGGTAGTGGTCTATTGGCTCCGGTGTGGTACGAGGAGCGCATCATGGGGCCGTATCTCGTTCAGGCGGGCGGACAGTACAGCTCGGTGGACAAGTGGGACCGCCGATGTCTGGCCAATGGGGTCAACGTGTGTCCAGCGGATGGGCCCGCGGTGGCGCGGGACTACGGTCGAAGCTACTCGTACAACTACAAGATCACCACGCCCGGCCGCGGGATGACCGACGGTGTGTTATTCAAGGACTATCCTTACAAGGACAAGCTGGCGGTGATGGTCGATGCCAATTCTTACCCCCTCTGGTCGGGCGACTCGATGGGTTCGCCCGGCTGGGCCAAGTTGTATTTTACCGAGGCCTATCAGTTCGAGTACGACCGCCACTTCGGCGCCGCGCGTGTGGTCTATGCCGACTGGCACGTCGGTGTGGTTGGCCGCGGCGACTCGCCACGGCTGGTGGTCACCGGCAACGACGACATTCCCTACTGACACCATGGAGCACTCGCATGCATTACCGCTCAAGACTGAAGGCGGCTCTCCTTGTCATTTGGTTTATCGGTATTGGCTCGCCGGCGTTCGCGGTTGAGATTATTCTCGACGATTTTCAGGCCAAATGGTCCGACCGCTGGTGGAGTACCGGCAGTATCAGCGGTCTGGGCGTGCAGCAGGAAGGCGGCGTGGTGCATCTGGATTTTCCCGCCAGCAAGGGCCAGTGGATCAGCTTCCAAGCCAAGGGCGAGTGGCTGATCGACGCGCTGCGGCAGATGCGGCTGACCGCGGAGTCGGAACTGACGATCACAGCGGGGATGCGCGGATCAGGCCGTCTGAACGCCAAGCTGTTGACCGACCGAGGGCACTTCAGCACGTCGATTCCGCTGCCATCGAATGGAGTGATGGAGCGAATTGTGATGCCGATCGCCTCGATTATGCCTCCGGACCAGACGGCCGGCGCGAGTCTGCAGGTGATCTGCCTGAACGCGGTGGACAGCGATGCGTTCGGCGTGGACGTCAAGGAGATCAGCCTGAGCGGGCTCGAATACGTCGGTGAGGATGTGCTCAAAGATGCGGACCACGTCGAATTGACGATCGACAGGTTCGCCGACAGTGACCTTCTGCCGATCAACCAGCCGGCACCGCACTGGATCTTCCGGCGGTGCGGCGACGGAATGCGTCTCTTCGGTCGGATCGTGCAGGACGCCGACGGCCGGTACCTTCGGTACGAAGCCGAGGGCGAGAGTTGGTGCCGGTTCGGACGCACCATCGATCTGGCCGGGGGGGCCGCGGTGGTCGTCGAGGTCCGAAGCGATCGGGTACGGCCGGTCGGGTGCCAGCTCTGGACCAAGTACGCGAGCGAGGACATCGGCGGCTGGCCGACCGACCGGGTCTATCACACCACGCTATGGCTGTCGCCGCGGTGGGAGCGGGCGGTTTTGTTGTTCGACCGGTTCACGCAGACTCGCGGCGAAGCGGAACCGATCGATACTGCAAAGATCAGCGCTCTGGTCCTTTCCGATGGGCCGGGCGTGGTCGAGATACGGCGAGTTGGTGTAATCACCAGCGTCGCCGACGCGGTCAGGCGGCGGAAGCAGATGCTGCTTGAGGAGATCGACAATCGACAGTTTGACGCAGCCATCCTGGATGTGCGCGGGTTCGACGTGGCGGAGTTAGGCGAGGGTCTGCGCTCGTTGTCGGCGGAGGTCGGTTCGCTGGCCGCCGATGCCGATGGCCTGGAGCGTTCCTACGCCCTTGAGCCGCGGTTTGCCGGTATTGCCGGGCTGATCGACGATCTGCGACGGGTGAACCGTCTGGATCGACGGGTCGCCGCGGCGGGCGATTGGCTGGCATTGCTGGTAAATCCGCAGTACGAGAAGCGGCACGACGAATTGCGCGAGGACTTGGCTTCGCTCAAATGGCGGTTCGATCCGCAGGCGTATGACGATCTGGACCGCCGAACGGCTGCGCTGTGGCGGGAGGTCTGGCATGACGTCTGCGAAAGGGGGGTCTCCTGGCGGGTCGAGGACGGCCGTATTCTTCGAGAGGACGGTTGGGCGATCAACCTTTATGGGACCAACGACGTCGGCGCCGAGTCGCGTTCGACCTATGACGACTACGCCCGAATGGCCGAACTGGGACTCAACGCGGTGCGTTTCGTGATCACGCACATGCGACTCGAACCGTCGCCGGGCGAGTACGACATGGCCCTGCTTGAGCGAGTCCGGCAGGGCATCGAGTGGGCGGCTGAGTTCGGTATCTACGGCGTGATCGATCTGCACTTTCCTCATCCCGATTGGGCGGTGAAAGGGGGCAAGGGCTATGAGAGCCCGACCGGCAAGCCCTATTCCGGGCTGTACCACCACGTCGAGCACCTTCGGCGGACGCACGAGCTGATGATGCGGGAGGTCGGCATGCTGCCGAACGTGATTGCCCAGGAGGTGCCGTCGAACGAACCGTCCCTCCGCGGCGTCTACAAGGGTCATCAGGCCAAGGACCTGCTTGACCGGACCATCGTCACGCTGCCCTGGCAGATGGAGAACTGGAACCAGTTCCTGAAGCGCCGTTACGGCTCGATCGAGGCCCTGCGTGAGGCCTGGCGGCCGGATTTCGACGATCCGATCGAAAAGGGCCTCGGGCCGGATGAGCACTGGGACACCAACTCGATCCTGCCGCCGGGCGGCCGCGAGGAGGACAAGCAGGTCTGCACGCGGATCTACGACTATCTACTTTGGGCGGTCGATCTGCATACGGGTACTTGTCAGAAGCTGGCCGAGGCGATCAAGGCGATCCGGCCGGGTATCCTCGTCTTTCAGCAGCAGTGCCTCGGCGGAAGCGACTGGAGCGGCGATCCAATCCCGCTGGAGTTCGACACCCTCCAGCAGATCGCGGGGCCGGACATCGACGGGCTCGCTGCGCATTACAACCGGGCCTGGGCCCCGCTGATGCTGCCGGCCACCAAGCTCTACTGGTACAACGGCGAACTGCCGCAGGCCCACTGGCTCAGTTCGTGGCTCGAAGCCCACGCCCGAGCCGGAGGCATCCTCTACTGGGCCTACTCGAGCAGTCCCGATCCGCGGGAGAACCTGCGGTGCCTTCAGCCGGACGGCCGGTTGAAACGTGATCGGCGTTTCGTTCCCCTGATGGCGGATTTCTACAAGACCTGCTTCTCTAGTGAACCGCGGGAACGGTCGATCGCCATCGTCTGCAATTCGCGACTGAGCGCGACCAACGGCCAGCGGTTCGGCGGCCTCGGCCGCATGCTGACGAACCTGGGCCTGCGGTTCGATCTGATCGGCTCGATGTACCTCGACGCCAAGCCGGACGTGCTGGCGGACTACCAAGCGGTATTCTTCACGCTCGACTACCTGGCCCCCAAGGCCCTCGAGATCATCCTGAATTCGGGCAAGCCGGCGTTCCTCTACGGCTGTCTGGATCGCGATCTGAACGCCAGATCGGTGGTCGATGATCTGGGACCGGCGGCGGAGAAGCTGGCGCTGTCGGTCAAGCCGGTGGACGTTCTTGGCGGAGGAATCCAGGGTTCGCTCGATCTCCAGGGCGACTGGCGGCTCTCACTCGATCCGAACGAGGTCGGTTTGAATGAAGGCCGTCATCTTCCCGACTACGACGACTCGCAGTGGCAGGTCCAGACCGTGCCCGGCGCGTGGGAAAACATCGGCCAGTGGGAGGCGGCGAGGGCCTACGACGGTGTGGCATGGTATCGCCGGACCGTCGAAGTCCCCAAGGAATGGGCCGGCAAGAACGTCTCGCTCGAGATCGGGGCGATCGATGATTTCGATGAGACCTACTTCAACGGCCAGCCGATCGGCCGGACTGATCGCGAGACCCCGAACTGGTGGACGGCCCGGCGGAGCTACCCGATCCGGCCGGAGTTGATCCGGACCGATGCTCCCAACGTGATCGCCGTGCGGGTGATTGACATCATGAACGCCGGAGGCATCGTGCTGGGCCCGGTGCGGCTGATATGCACCGACCGGCAGACAGTGACGATATCGGAAGACTGGGGCCGCCTGACCGCGGGCCGTCGGAAACTGGTGACTCCGCGGACTCGTCGGGCATCACTGGAAGGGGGGCGGACGCTGGCGCGGTTCGACGACGGCACGTCCGCCATCCTGCTGGCCGGACGGACGCTGCTGTACCTGGCCTCACCCGAAATCGATCCAGCCGATGATTTCGACCGGGCGCTGGTATGCTCGTTCCTGGAGGCCGCCGGCGTACCCCCAGCCGAAAGCCCGCTGCGAAACGGCAGTCTCTGGGTTCACGAGTTCGATGGCTGGCTGAGCATCGAGAACGCGTCGGGCGGGCCCATTCCGGTTGATATCGCGACCGACGCACCGAGGCTTCGGTCTCTGCTCGGCCCTCAGCGAACTATCGAAGGTTCCGACAACATCTTTGCGGTAGAGGTGCCGGCGGAAGGGGACATATTGGAGAAACGGAAGTGAACCTCAACATGCATCTGTCTTTTGTGCTCTCGATCGTCATTCTCGCCGTAGCGCACGCCGCGCAGGTTGCCTCTGCGCCGGCGGCGGGTGGCGATCTGGTTATTGCGGACTTCCAGCCGCGGCCCAATCTCGCCTACGAACCGCGGCTCA
>JAAYCJ010000310.1 GCA_012729815.1 Phycisphaerae bacterium
CTGAAGAACGAGAAGATCCTGTGCGATCCGCTGGGCAACGTCTATCAGTTGAACTCGGAGCACGGTCTGATCCGGCTGAACGACGGCACGGGAGTCGTGACGGTGGGTGGCGTGTCGGTTGCCACCGAACCGCGTTACAGCACGTCGGCGGTGGTCTACATCGGAATTCTCGAAGGAGATGGCGAATACACCGGCCGGCCGCTGACCGACGCGGTGGTGACCGCCGACGGGTACGCCTACGTCGTGCCCGTGCTCGTGGTTCCCTCGGGCTCCAACGAGGAGTATCTCGCCGCCGCCAAGCTCCAGTTGCATCCGAACCAGACGCCGTGCTACTCGGTGGTCCAGCTCTACGACGCTGCGCCGGACCCCAACGAGACGTACGATCCTATTCGCACGGGCCTCCGCGAGATCGAAGTCGACGACGCCGGCAACGTCTACGTGCTCAGCGCACGCGTGGATAACAACCTTCTGTGGGCCTATCCAGCCGTCGGCGGCGCGCCCGCTGTGGTCGATCTGGACACGATATCGGGAGTCACCGGAGGCATCCCCAATCCGATCTACATGTGTGTCTCGCGGCATTCGCAGTTGATCTACATGGCCTCGGGAGTGGCGGAGGGCCCGAACATGGACCACGACACGGTCTACGCCCTCTCGACCGCCAGCCTCAGTCTGACGCTCTCGCGGACGGTTGACGTCAATGGCATGAGCCACGTGTCCGGGATCACCGAAGACCCCGCGACGGGCGAGATCTGGGTCGTCGGCACCTACATCGAGAGCGTGCCGGAGTACGTGGACCTGGACGAACCGGCCTGCTACGCCCCGTGCATGGCCATGATCCCGCCGAGCAGTGACGATCCGGTCACCGCGAGCTTGCTGACCGGTTCCGACCTGGGCTATCCGATTGACGTCACGTGGATGCCGGCCAACCTGATCTCCTCGAACCCGGTCGATCAGGACACGCTCTGGCGGTACCAGAAGAACGTGCTCCGTTTGTACTTTGACGGTGACATCACAGCCCCAAGTTCCGGGCAGATCCTGATCCAGGAGATGCTGCCCAACGGCGCTTACGGATCGGACATCTCATCGGGCTTCACCTTCACCGTCGAGAACGATCCGAACGGTAATCCGCGCATCCTGAGGATCAATGAGACCAACACCCAGTTCACCTGGCAGCGATGGTACGCGATCAGAAACGTCGGCGACTGGAAGGGCGTGTCCAACTTCACGCTGCAGCACGCGACGCAGGTCGGTGACGCCACGAATGATGGGGCCATCAGCAACGACGACAAAGCGCTGGTTATGGCCAGCCTGCCGGTGGTCTTTGGTCCCGATGACCTGCGTACGGATATCAATGGCGATACCCACGTGATCAGCAGCGACTACAGCGCGGCGAACACATTCAATCCGTCGAATCCCATACCGAAACCGAGCGGGCACTAGCCCGCATTGGCTGCAAGTTCAATAGGAGCTCAACCCAAACGTAACTGGCAAACTGAGTAACTTCGCCCTAGGGTAAATCCGCAACGAGCTCCTATTGAACTTGTCCTTTTTCAACCCGAGGAATCCCGCTGGCGTTTCCATCGCACTTGCCTTTCCCCCTTGTTCTCCGGCAGGTCCGACGGAAGGTATGGATGCCGCTTGGCGCTCATGACCGGGACAAAAAAAGACCGACCGGCCCAGCCGCCGATCGGTCTTCTCGATATGCCCGGGACTGGATTTGAACCAGCACGTCCAAAAAGGACACCAGGCCCTCAACCTGGCGCGTCTGCCAATTCCGCCACCCGGGCGGGTGCACGTAACTCTATCTCGCGGCCCCCGCGGTGTCAAGGGCCAAAAGCACCCCCGTTGGGGGGATCGACGGGGAGTTCCAACGTACGTCCTAAGGTCGGGAAAGCGGGTCCGGACGGTTGCAACGACCGGGTGCCAATGGGATAATGCCGCCTATAGTTAACGTATCGCTGGTTCTGCATTAATGGATTATTAGCTGCTTTGGCGGAAGCGGCAGGATGGCGGATAGATGGACGTGGCCGTAGCGGCACAGATGGTGTTTGGGATTCTGGGTGGGCTGGCTATCTTCCTGCTGGGCATGAAGAACATGTCCGAAGGCATGCAGGCGGTGGCGGGCCGGCGGATTCGCCGGGCGATCAAGGCGGTGACCAACAACCGCCTGGTGGCCTGCGGGGTCGGCACGGGCGTCACGTGCGTGATTCAGTCCAGCTCGGTGACCACCGTGATGACGGTCGGAATGGTCAGCGCGGGACTGATGACGCTGCACCAGGCGATCGGCATCATCCTGGGCGCGAACATCGGCACGACGATCACCGGCTGGATCCTGGCCATGAAGATCGGCAAGTACGGCCTGGCGATCCTTGGAGTCTCCGCGTTCTTCTTCCTGTTTGCCAAGCGCGACCGGGTGCGCTACACCGCGATGCTGTTCCTCGGGCTGGGCATGGTGTTCTACGGCCTGCAGTTGATGGAGACCGGTTTCCAACCGCTTCGCGACATGCCGGAGTTCAAGGCATGGTTTTCCCGTTTTCAGGCGGACAGCTACTTCGGAGTGCTCGAGTGTGTCCTGGTGGGGGCGGTACTGACCGCGATCGTCCAGTCGTCGTCGGCGACGGTGGGCATCACGATGGGCTTGGCGAGCACGGGGCTGATCAGCTTTCCGACCGCGGCGGCGCTGGTGCTGGGTGAGAATATCGGGACCACGATCACCGCGTACCTGGCCTCGATCGGAGGGTCGGTCGACGCCCGACGCGCCTCGTTCGCCCACATCATGGTGAACGTGCTGGGGGTGGCGTGGATCACGGCCGTATTCCCATACTACCTTACGTCGCTGCAGTGGACGGTGACATGGGCGGCGGGGACGGATCCGGGCACGATGGTGCTGGAGAACGGGGTGGAGACCTTCCCGTACATCGCCAAGGGCATTGCCCTGGCGCACACGGGCTTCAATGTGGTGAATGTCATCCTGTTTCTCCCCCTGATCGGCCTGCTGGCCCGGTTCCTGCAGTGGATGGTGCCGGATAAGACGCACAAGGAAATCCCGCACCTGCGTTACCTGGACATCCGGATGCTCAGCGCGCCGGCGATCGGTATCGAGCAGTCGATGAAGGAGATCCACAAGATGGCCGAGGGCGTCGAAAAGATGCTCAACTGGCTCAAGCTGAGCCTGCAGGACGACCAGGTGGACGAGGTGCGGGAGCGCAAGCTCTTTCACCGCGAGGAAGTGCTCGACGTAGTTCAGAAGGAGATCGTCGAATTCCTCAGCCATATGCTCTCGGGCACCGTGCCCCAGGAAGTGATGGACAGCGCCCGCCGCCAGTTTCGCATGGCCGACGAGTATGAGTCGATCAGCGACTACGCGGCCGATCTGTTGAAGCTGCGGCTCAAGATCCGCAAGAACGCCCTGGAGTTGTCCGACCCGGCCCGCAAGGAACTGCTGGACCTTCACGACCACGTCTACGACTACGTTCGTTTCGTCAACGAAGGGGTGCGGGATGAGGAGGCGGGGATTCTGAGCAAGGCGTACTCGCTGAGCGATCAGATCACCCGGCTGGTCAAGGAGTATCGCAATCGGCACCTGGCGCGGGTCAGTTCCGGCGAGGCCAGCGCCCAGAAAAGCCTGGTGTTCACCGACATGCTCAACGGATACCGGAGAATTCGGGATCACGCCCTGAACATCGCCGAGGTGGCGGCGGGACAGAAATAGCCGACCGGTCAGCCCTGATCGGGAGCGGCAAGCGACTCGGAGGCGGCGGCCATGCCTGGAACGTACTTCTCGATGGCCGCATGGAGTTCCTTGACCTGGATGGGCTTCGAGACGTAGCCGTCCATGCCGGACTCCAGACATCGCTCGCGGTCGCCCTTCATGGCGAAGGCGGTCATGGCGATGATGGGAATGTGGGCGCCGGTGAGCCGCTCCTGCTCGCGGATCGCCCGCGAGGTCTCGAACCCGTCCATTTCGGGCATGTTCACGTCCATCAGGATCAGGTCAAACGAGGCCGACTGGAGCGCCTTGAGGGCCTCCATGCCGTTGCCCGCCACCGTGGCCCGATGGCCCCATTTGCCGAGCAACGCGACGGCGAGCTTCTGGTTGATCGGGTTGTCCTCGACCACGAGGATGTCCAGACGCCGCTGCGATTCACGGAGCGAGTGGCGGGTGATCAGCGAAGTCCGATCGCTGTTGCCGCCGCCGAAGACGGAACAAACGGCCTGATGGAGGTCCGACTGGCGAATGGGTTTGGACAAATAGCCGTTGATCTTCAACTGGCGGCATCGGGCGGCGTCACCTCGTCGGCCCGACGAGGTCAGCAGGATGATACGGGCGTTCGCCATAGCCGGATTGGCCCGGATCTCGGCGGCCAGTCCGAAGCCGTCGGTCTCCGGCATGTTGACGTCCAGCAGCACCAGGTCGAAGGGCTCGGATCGTTCTGCCGCCTGGACCATCTGGGCCATGGCTGATCGGGGCCCCTCAGCCAGTTCGGTCGGCATGCCCCACTCCGCGAGCATCTCCCGCAGGATCATCCGGTTGGTCCGGTTGTCGTCCACCACCAGGGCCCGGTGTTGTGACAGGTCGATCGGCTGCGGACGCCGGTCCACGGCCGGGGACTCCTGGACTCCCAGTCGGATCGTGAAGTGAAAGATGCTGCCGGGGCCGTTTTCGCCGACCGGTTCGGAATCCGCCGGACTCTCCACCCAGATCCGCCCGCCCATCAAGGTCACGAGTTGCGTGGCGATGGCCAGACCCAATCCGGTGCCGCCGTACTTGCGGGTGGTGGAACTGTCGGCCTGGGCGAACGCGCTGAAAATCCGCTGCTGCTTGTCCGGCGACACGCCGATGCCCGTGTCCGTAACGGCGAAGTGCAGGCGAATGCCCTCCGGGGTCTGCGACTCGGTCTCGACCCGAATGGCGATCTCGCCGTGCTCGGTAAACTTGATCGCGTTGCCGACCAGGTTGTACATGACCTGGCGCAGGCGTCCCGGATCGCCCGTGAGCATATCCGGAACGTCACAGGGGATGTGGTAGATCAGTTCGAGACCGCGTTCATGAGCCCGTCCGGCCATCGTCTGGAGGACCTCGTGCACGGTGTCGCGCAGGCCGAAGTCGATCGTCTCCAACTCCACCTTGCCCGCCTCGATCTTGGAGAAGTCGAGAATCTCGTTGATGAGGTTCAACAGCGAATCGGCGGAGCGGCGGGCCAGTTGCAGGTACTCCCGCTGCTCGTCATTCAGTTCGGTCGAGAGGGCCAGTTCGGTCATGCCGATGATCCCGTTCATCGGGGTGCGGATTTCGTGCGACATGTTGGCCAGGAACTCGCTCTTGGCCCGGTTGGCGTCCTCCGCAGCGGCCCGTGAACGCTCAAGGTCGTCGATCATGTTCAGCAGAGCGAGTCGGGCCATTTCCAGTTCCTGAGCGCGGCGCCCGGCCTCTCGGCTTGCATGTTCTGCCCGCTCCCGGGCCCGAACCAGTTCGGTCACGTTGACCACGTTGAGCAAGACGCCGTCGTACTGGCCGTTGCGGTAGATGGGCTGGATGCGCACGATCGCCTCGTTCTGGCCGAACGAACGCTGCAGGACCAGCGGCTGCGACTCGGGATTTCTCCGGAAGGCGTCGATGACGCCGTGGACCTTCACGAGAAGGGGCCCGGAATGGAAGTCGTCCAGGTGCCGCCCGAGCACCGCCTCCCGCGTCTGTTTGAACATGACGCAGAAGGGCTGGTTCACCTCGATGATCCGGTTCGCCGCGTTGGCAAAGATGACCCCCTGATCCATGCCGGAGATGATCGCCGACAGTTTCGCGTTCTCCCGCTGGACTTCCTCAGCGGCCAGCCTCTGCTCGGTGATGTCCTGGATCAGCCCGTCGTAGCAGACCAGTTGCCCCTGCGAGTTGCGGTGGGGCACCGGCGTCTTGCGCACCCATCGGATCGCCCCGTCCCGCCGGATAATTCGATGCTCGATGCTCGTCGTGGCGCCGTCGAGAATCTGCTGGGCGTGGTCCACCACCGTTTGGCGGTCCTCTTCATGGATCATCCGGAACCACAGGTACGGGTCGCGGTCGAATTCCTCCGGACAATATCCGGTGACGGCCTGGCACGCGGCCCCGTGGGTCGTACGGGTAACCTCCCCGTTGTCCACACACACCGTGTACACGTAGTCGGTAACCGCCTCGCTCATGCGGCGGTAGCGATCCTCGCTGTCCTTAAGGGCCTGTTCGCCGGCCATCAGTTGCTGGTTGCTCGCCTCCAGTTGGAGGTTGGCCGACCGCAGTTTCAGTTCGTTCTCCTTGAGACGCTGGTAGGCGCTCTGGAGTTCCTCCTCAGCCTTCTGACGCTCGGTGATCTGCCGTCGCAGTTCCTCATTGGCCCGGGTCAGGTCTCCCGTTCGCTCCTGGACCCGGCGCTCCATCTCGTCGCGGATGCGGGAGAGGGTGTTGATCCGCTCCTGGAACTCGGTATTGCGGGCCTGGGCGTCGGATGCCGCGTTTTCGAACACGTCGATGATCTGGTTCAGCTCATCCTGGAACCGGTCCGGAGGCGCGTCCTCGTGGCTGGTCTGCGCACCGTGCACCAGCGTCCGCGCCAGCGAGTAGACGGACGCCAGTGTCCGCCGGGTCAGCCATGACGTCACCGGAAGAACAAGCACCACAATGCTCAATGCGTAGAGTACGTTCGAAACAATGAGATTGGCTGAATAGTCCGGATCGCTCCAGGTGATCAGGGCCGCGGTCAGCAGCACCGAGGCGACCGGCATCGTCAGCAGCAGCAGATAAATCTTCCAGAACAGCCGCATCTAGTTTGCCCCTACCTCCGGACTCGCAAGTTGCGCTGGCGAGGCCCCTCCGTCGACCTCACCGAAGACGCCCGAGTTGTCCGCGAAGCTCAGATCATAGGGCGGGCTCTCGTTCGCCTTGCGGGCCATTCGATTCACTTCCAGCTTCAATTCGATCATGCGCAGCTCCCGCCCAATGGCCAGACGGTTGAATTTCTCAAGCTCCGCCACCGTCTCCTTGAGCTTCCGCTCGGTGTCCTTCATTTCGCTGATGTCGAAGAAGTTCTCGATCAGATACTTCCTGCCGTTGCGGACCACCGGCACGACGCTCTTGAGGATGGGCACCTTTCGTCCGTCGGCGGTTAACACGACCCGCTGCGAACAGTCCACCGTCTGGTTCATATCCGTGATCGGGCAGCGTCCTTTTTCGGAAGGACAGACGAAGCCGTGGCAGGTCTTTCCAACGATCTCCTCGCGGCTTCTTCCGACCATCCGGCATGCCGCCGCGTTCGACTCGAGAATCCGGTGATCCTCGGGGTCGACCACCATGATGCCCACCGACACCGAGTCCAGGATGTCCTTAAGGTGGGCGTCGCTCTCTCGGATCGCCTCCTCGGCCTGCTTGCGCTCCGTGATGTTC
This sequence comes from Phycisphaerae bacterium, assembly GCA_012729815.1. Taxonomy (NCBI): domain Bacteria; kingdom Pseudomonadati; phylum Planctomycetota; class Phycisphaerae; species Phycisphaerae bacterium. The sequence continues at coordinate 7,412 of JAAYCJ010000310.1, forward strand.
AGGCCGATGATCACCGCCTGTCGGCCATCAAGAAACTTGCGCCCCACCAGATAGAAGTCGTAGTGGTGTTCGTCCACGGTCATCGGGACTTCGTCGGAGTACTGCTCCTGCTCGACGCGAAACAGCGTCTCCACGAACTGCCGATACCGCGGGTTGACGCCGAGGTATCCCACCGGCTTGCCGAGAAGCTCCGTCTCCGTGCATCCAAGCAGAGACAACATCTGAGCGTTGGCCCCCAGATAGGTCAGCTCCGACGAGACCCACGACATCGTCACCGGCCCCGCTTGGATCACCGCCCGAAGACGCTGCAGCTCCTCCTCGACGGCGGACCCAGCGGCAGAACGTGCCCCGCCGCGATGCTCCTCGCCGCGCCGCGCCAACTCGCGGCCGACCGCCGCAACCAGCCGTACGGTATTGTCCTTGATCGCGAAATCCGCGGCTCCCGCTCTGATCGAGGAAATGACGGCTTCCTCGTCAATCGTCTCCGACACCATGATCACCGGAGGACTGGGGCATGTGGTTTGGATCTGGCCCAGAACGTCCAGGCCGCTGCCGTCGGGCAGGCGGAAGTTGCAGACGACCAGATCCCAGCCGGATCCCTCCAGAGCCCGAACCGCCTCGGATACTCCGGAGACGCAGTGGATCTCCCGTCCGTCACCTGCAGGCCCAAGCGCCCCGAGCAGAAGCTGGGCGTCATTCTTATTGCCTTCAATGATCAACAGCCGTGTCGCTGTGCCCATTCCCGATCTCTGTAAAAATTTGCCGCCTGCTCCCGACGTTTGCGCCGGGCTTCCGGTTACAACTTATATCGGATGGTTCAGTCGGCTCTGAACTTGGCGGTCTCGTCCGACCGCTCAACGAGGCAAACGGACCGAAAACGATTTCATCTCGTCCGATAATGGGCCGGGTTGCGGGAGCGAGACACCTCTGCCACCGTCGGCCGTACAACCGGCACCGCTTGGCAAGTCTCTCAACCAGCGAGCGAAGATTAAACTTTCAAGACCTGACCCCATGGGGTCAGGTCTTGAAAGTTTAATCTTCGTAGACGCGAGTTGGGCGAGCTGGGCAATCATCTCAGCTCAGACGGCGCAGCCGTCAAACGCCAACGACGAGGCCGAGGTCCACGAACGGACCGGCTGACTCGCCCGCATGGCTGAGGACCACACGGTACTCTCGTACCCAGTGGATGGCGGCACGATCAAGAGCGTCCTGGCTGTCGAACCTCTACGAATGCGGCCAGGGATCTGTGCTCCAGCGGCCGTGTCCACCTGCGTTGCGCCATCCGCAACGGGCACAAACGTCGCCATCTCCGTGAGCGGTCGAACAACGGCGAACTGGCCCCGCTTGCTCTGCCGATGCGGGACTACTTCGATATGCTCGGCCGCCAGAACGACGAGTTGCTGCGCCTCCAACGCCAGATCGAGCGCAACCGCCGCCGGCAACGGTAGGTGGAGACGTGGCAGAGGAGCGAGCGTCAGCGGATGCCGGGCCAGACGCCGCCCGACGGCTCACGCTTCCGGATGCAACATCGCGACCAGCCATAGCCGCCGCGTCAAAAACCGTCCACGATGCGACGGATCGCGCCGCAGACCCGATCGACCTGCCCTTCGCTGATGTTCGAGAAGAAGGGGATCGCCAGCGAACGCTCGCCGACCTTTTCGGTGACCGGCAGTTGCCCGGGACGGCAGCCGAGTTGCTCGCGATAGAACGTCTGCAGGTGGATGGGCGTGAAATAGGCATTGCAGCCGATGCCTTGCTGCCCCAGGCCCGCAATAAGCCGGTCGCGATGCTCCTGCGAGAACTCATCAGCCAGGCGAATCACAAAGACAAACCAGCTCATCGTCACGTCCGGCTCGATCTTCTGCAGCCGGAGCTTCTCAAAACCGGCCAGCCGCTGCGTATACCACCCGGCCGCCCGCGCCCGCTTGGCCAGAATGTCCGATATCCGCTTCATCTGCGCCTCGCCCAACGCCGCCTGCAGTTCGCACATGCGATAGTTGTAGCCGAGCCGCTCATGGGCCAGCCACGTCGCCTTCTCTGCCCGGCCCTGATTCCGCAGCGACCGGGCCAGTGACGCGACCTTCTCGTCGTCGGTCACCAGCATGCCGCCCTCGCCGGTGGTGATCTGTTTATTGGGGTAGAACGCGAAAGTGCCGGATTGCCCGATCGTGCCAGCCTTCCGGCCGCCGAACGCCGCGCCGATCGCCTCGCACGAATCCTCAACCACCGCCAGGCTGTGCTTCTTAGCCGCCGCCATGATCCGGTCCATTCGGCACGGCTGGCCGAACACGTGCACCGGTATGACCGCCTTGGTCTTGGGCGTGATCGCCGCCTCCAGGGCGTCCGGGTCGATGTTCCACGTCGCCGGGTCGATGTCGGCGAAGACCGGCTTGGCGCCAACGTACAGGGCGCAATTGGCCGAGGCGATGAAGCTGAACGAACTGGTGATCACCTCGTCGCCCGGCCCGACGCCCGCCGCGAGCAAAGCCAGATGCAGCGCCGCCGTCCCGGACGACAGCGCGCAGGCGTATCTGGCTCCGACGAAATCGCGGATCGCCTCCTCGAACGCGACCTGCCGCGGACCCAGGCTCAGACGGTTGGTCCGCAGGACGTCGACGACGGCCTGGATTTCAAGATCGGTAATGTCCGGAAGCGACAAGGGTATTGGATTGTCCATCGACGTACTCCATTGACGAGCCACCGCCTTCAGAGGATATCGCCCGATCAGGCGCGGACTTTAGCTCCAACTCGCGGTTTTCGCCATTATCCCGCGAGCCGACGCCGCCTGCAAGGCCTGGGCTGGATACGACGCGGGAGCCGATGGAGTTCGGTTCGTCGCCTCAGCGACGGAACGCGGTCGAAAAATCCCCGGTCGCCGTCCGGCGGTTCTGGTCGCCGGCCAGCAGATCGCGATGGTTTTCCACCACCTTCCGGACCGCCTGGGCATACCGGCCGATCACCTCCGGCCGGTGATGCTTGAACCACGGAATGCTGAAGACGCGGTTGTTGATCTCTTCCGCAATCGGCAAGCGGCGGTTCAGGTGCGAGGTGTCGATTCCCTCCGGCAGGTTGGCCACGCGGGTGGGCCGGCCCTCGCCGAAGACCTGCATGTCGACAAACAGCGGGTGGGTGTGCAGCGGACGGTTGCAGCCGGGGTGGCTGCCCAGCCCCTCGGCGCTCAGCGCCTCGCAAAACCGCTGGATCGACAGCCCCTCAAGTTGCCCAGCGTCGTAGTGGGCCAGCGGATGGTACCAGCCGCCCTTGGTCAGCCCCGAGCCCTTGGCCGGCCGGACCGGCTTGACGCCCGGCAGGCCCTCGATCAGGTCGCAGAAGAGGTTCATCGCCTTGGCGATCTCCGCCATCTGGGCTGGGTAGTGCTTCAACTGCACCAGGCCCATCGCCGAACTGAGCTGGTGAATGCGGAACTTGTAGCCGCCCGCCGGCAAGCCGACGTAGGGCTTGAGATCTTCAAGCTGAATGTTGCCCGTCCGTTCATAGTGTCCAAGCAGCAGCGCCCGCTCATACACCCGCTGGTCATCGGTGAACATGATGCCGCCCTCGCCGATGGCGAACGATTTGCCGGACATGCACGAAAGCCCGGCGGCGTGGCCGATCGTGCCCGTCTCGCGCCCCTTGTACATCGCTCCGTGCGAGTGCGAGCAGTCCTCCATGACCTTGATGTTGTGCTTCTCCGCGATGGCCATGATCCGGTCCATGTCGGCTGGATAGCCCGCATAGTGGACCACGACCACCGCCTTGGTCCGCGGCGTGATGCACCGCTCCAGGTCGTCCGGGTCGATGCAGAGGGTCTCTCGATCGATCTCGGCGAACACCGGCGTCGCCCGCAGCGGATAGACCTGTGCGATCGAGGCCCAGAACGTCATGCCCGGGCAGATCACCTCATCGCCCGCTCCTACTCCCAAGCCGTACAGCGCGCACTGGATCGCTGAGGTCCCGTTGTTGCAGGCCAAAGCGTACTTGCGGCCAAGGGCCTTGGCATAGGCCTTCTCGAACTGCTCCGTCACGTCCCAGTTCGACATTTGCCCGGCCCGCAGCATAGCCAGCACCGCTTCCTCGTGCTCCTTCGTGACGATCGGCCAGGTGAACATGTCGCCCGGATCAAAGTCGATCGTCTTCGGGCCGCCCAACAGGGCCAACTCACTCTTCGCCTTGGCAGTCGTGGACATCGTCGGGAAACCTCCATCAACGGCTAAGTGTTGGGTATTAACGTTAATACTTGTAAGCCAATAAATAAATCCCTTTTCCCTGCGGATCGCTCCGCCGGTGGGACTTACTGGAATCCAATCTACCGAGGCGGCGGAGACCTGTCAAGACCCGCGAGCAGATTTCGGCGGGTCCGAACGAAACGGGGTCGGTTCGCCGAGGGCGGTGAACTCCTCGAGCATGGCCGCGGCGTTCGCCGCCGGCGTCTCCGGCTGAAGGGCCTTGGCCGGGGCCAGAATGTACCCGCCGCCCTTACGCATGTGGGCGGCCAGCCTGTGGATCTCGGACCGAAGCTCGTCGGGCTTGCCGAATGGAACAATGCTCTGCGAGCCCAAGCCGCCCCAGAACGTGATCCGGTCGCCGAAATGGTCCTTCAATTCGTATGGGTTCATGCCTCGAGCTTCCGGCTGAACCGATTCGAGCACGTCGAGCTGGATCTCAACCAGGTCCGGTATTATATCGACGACCGATCCGCAGCAGTGGTGAAGGGTGTACTTGCCCGCAGCCTTGGCCCTGGCAAACAGGCGGGCCTGGTTCGGCTTAATCACCTGCCGCCACGTCTCGGGATGCATGATCACGCCCCGCTGATCGCCCCAGTCATCGCCGAACATCATGCCGTCGACCGGCAGCTCCAGAATGCGATCGAGCAGTTGCAGATAGAAGTCCGTCACCGCCGCCACCAAGTCGGCGAAGAAGTTCGGCTCGGCTGCGATGTCCATCAGCAGATTGTCGAACCCGCGAAGGTCCCAGCAGCGCTCGAAGACGCCGAAGCCCATCCGTGCCACCACGAAAGCATCCCGGTTCTCCTCGGCTATCCTTCGCGCGACTCCGAGGACGTCGTGCTCGAAGAACTGGTCGGGATCGGGAAATCGATAGCCGCGCAGGGTTGGCTCCTTGAGAACCGGCTCCTCCAGGTGCACCGGCCGAAGGTCGGTCCGCCAGACCGAACCGTACAGGTCACGACGCAGCGCCGGCCCCGGTTCGCCCACCCGTCGATGATCGTCGGCAGCCGCGACGGGGATGATGTAACTGCTGAATTGCTTCCGCCACTCCGGACCGCTGTAGTAGTCGTCCAGCCGCCGCGCGACGTCCTCGTCGTCCCAGGAGAAGGTATAGGGCAGGAACTGGGTCTCCTGGTGGCGGATTGCGCAGACCACCGCAGCCTTGCGGTCGATGCTCATGGCCAATCCCCATCACTTCTCAAACAGCTTGCCCAGGGCCGCCTCGTCGACCCGTGCATCGACGATCTGACCCCAGTAGACCCGGTGGTAGTCGCCGGAGGGATACGCCCCTTCGCGGATATCCGGGACCATTCGCTCGGGCAGAAAGTCGTTGCGGTGGACCACCCGGCACTCGTAGTGAATCACGCTCTGGGCCAGGACCGGCGCGCCCAGCGCCTCGCCGCGAACCGCCGTCAGCCCCGTCTCAGCCAGCTTGTCGCCGTTGCGGCCCGAGACCGTCCCGCAATGTTGCACCGCCGCATTGAGGGCCAGCGGCATCACGCACACGCCGAAGATCCCCTCGCGCTCGATCAACTCGTAAGTGTACCGCGACGGCCGCACCAGCACCTGCCAGACCGGCCGCGACCAGATCGACCCGATCATCCCCCATCCGATCGCCATCGCGTTCGCCTGCTGGCCGTTCTTCCACGCGGTCAGCAGAATCCCGCGGCTGCTCATGACCTTCATCACCTCGGCCATGCGATCGCTGTATTCCATCGTGCGGCGTGCGGACATGCGTTTCTCCAAACTCAGAACGGTCTACGGCTGGGCCGGGGCGCTCGTCGGCGTCTCGATCCGATGCTCGCCGGCCAACTTCTCCAGCGCGGCCAGATACGTCGCCATCTCATGGCGATAGTACGGCTGATAGCAGGCCTGGAAATTCCGCTGGTCCGGCGAAACGGCGTTGGCCAGGTACATCACGCGTTCCTCCGGCAGCATGACCGCATCCTGCAGATTGCCCGCCATCGCCACCGGCCGGGTGAGGATTTCGATCGCCTTCTCCACGTCGATCTGCCCGTAGTGCTTGCGGACCCGCGACACCAGATGCCCGTAACGCTCATCGGCACTGACCAGGATCGTATCCTCGATCGACTCCGGCCACAACCGATAGGCTTCGCCGAATCCCACCGTGTTGGCATACTCGGTCGTCGCGTGGATCGCAGCGGCCTGGCGGTCCTTGCCGTCGGCGATCAGATAGGAATACTGACACGTGCGGGTCGCCTCGGTAATCAGCTTGACCGCCTGTTCCACCGTGTCGCACTTCTCCAGGGCCTGGCGGAAGAGGTACGCCATCGGCTGCCCGTCCCACTTGCCGTATTCGCCCATGCCCATCATCCCGGCTGAGAGCTTCTTGTCGCTCACGCCGGTGATGCAGCCGATAAAGCCCACGTAGCTGCCCAGCATGGTGGCATTCTCGCCGTCGGGCTTGTTGACGATCACGATCGCATGGTCCTGCAGGCCCGGCGCCACGCCCACCGAATAATCGAGGGCTCGGCCGTGGATCATCTTACCGTCCCTGGTCGCCTTGTCCTTCAGCACAAACACGCTGCAGTGAAACATCTCCGGAAACACGTTGGCCAGCTCGATCTTGTGCCGGTCGAGGCCCGCTCCGTCGGCCAGACCGTGCAGTTCCTCGGTGTATTCCTGCGGCACAAAGGCCTTGGTCCTCTGATAGATCATCTCGAGTGCGCCGGGCGCGGGCACCTGACGCTGGGCGTCGGCCTGGGCTGCGAGTCTCAGCACGTCCTCGATGTTCTCACGGACCTCAGCCGCCAGCAGCTTGCCATAGGCGTAGCCCATCTGGTAGTGGCTGCCCTGCAGCACGAGGACGCGCTGGTCGCCCGCCTTCAGCAGAGCCGACCGGTCCACCCGCTCGACCACCGTCGGAGCCGGCACGTCGCGCATCTGCGCGCTGCACGATGCGGCAAAAAGGACTGGACCAACCAGCAGGATACACAGCAGTGCGCGAAGGGCTTTCATGCGGGTCTCCTTTGCTCAGTATTTGGCGCGGTCTGCCGCGGACCGGCTCTGTGGGTCCGCCCGCAGCCGCTATTATAGGTTATAACGAAGTCGATGGCAGGTTTTTTCATTATCGCCGCCGGGCGTCATCGCCCCGCCGCGTCCACCGTCAGGGTCCACAGGTCCCCTTCGCCGCATCGCTCCAGCCGCGCTTCACCGGCCAGCGACCCGTCCCCAAACTCCACCAGCCAAAGCGTCTCGCGGATCAGTCGAGGCCGGTATACCCCCTTTTCGACCATCCGGCACCGGCCCAAGTCATCGCGAAGCGGACCCTCCCACGTGAGAAATGCACGGCGATGGTCAGCGATCCGCCGAACCTTCATCGGAGCGGCAAGATTCCTGGAGGTGGGGGGCCAGGGGCACTGCCAGACGGCCAGACACAACTCGCCGGGATCGGATTGAGTCGAAACCGGCACATCCGGGCGCAAAAGCATCAAGTCCCAGTGGACAGTGTTCGCGCGTAGGTGACAATGAACGACAAAATCCAAGGAGCGCGTACAGAAAAGCCCGTCGCCGGGGAAAGAACCCCGAGTAGTCATAGCTACAGCTTATTATTATGCGCCGTAGATGATGTTGGTCACAACCTGGTGCACCACGGCGGTGCTGACGGCCTGAACCACTTGAATGATGTACTCGGCGAGGAACTGCTTGAAGTAGTCCGACTCGAAGATGTCGCTGAACGACTCGATCCCCATGATGCCGCCGAGAAACACCGTGCCGCTGCTCAACTTCAGGGACAACCGATCCATATGTGCCTCCTCCTTGCCAGAAGGACCTGATCAAGATAACATCGCATTATCGTGGTAGTATAATCGGCGCACACAGGGGCGTCAAAAGATATTTTTCGGGGAGAATCATGGCCATTCAGTACACCGTGGTCAGTATAGGCGCCTTGAGCCGCAACCCGTTCTGGGGCGAAACGACCGCCGTCCGCACCGCCCACGCCACCACCACCCTGATCCGAACGGGCGACCGCAAGATTCTGGTCGATCCGGCCCTCCCGGCCACCGTCCTGGATGCCCGGCTCTTTGAGCGGACCGGCCTGCACCTGGCGGATATCGACACCGTCTTCCTGACCACCTTCCGCACCGCCCACCGCATGGGCCTGCCCGCCCTGGAGGGGGCCAGGTGGTACATTCACCCAGCCGAAAAGGACTGGGCCAAGGCCTACCTGGAGGAGATGCGGGGACGGCTCAAGAAGGAAGCGCCGGTGGTCGACGACGAACTGGCCCTGCTGGAACGCTGCAAGGCCCCGGAGGACAAGCTGGCTGAGGGGGTGGAACTGTTTCCCTCGCCCGGCGCCTCGCCCGGAGGCTGCGGGCTGCTGTTGACGCCGGTGACCGGATCGGTGGTCATCGCGGGCGACGCGGTGATCTCGCAGGAGTACCTCGAGCACGGCCGCGTCTGGGACCAGAGCCACGACCTGAAGCGAGCCCAGGAATCTCTACAGGATATTCTGGAGGTGGCCGACCTGGTCATCCCGGCCCACGACAACATCCTGCCGGTGGCGGGCAAGCTGTTCGGAGTCTAGGGTCTACCGCTCCGCCGGCTGGGTGCTGGGCGGATGGGCGGCGGTGACCTGTCGGACCTGGGCGGCGCCGAACGCGTTCTGAATGGTCGGATGGTGGGCGTGCCCCATCGTCGGAACGTACACCATCTGCTTGCGCGAGTGCGGGATCGCGTTGAGTGCGGCGTAGACGCTGCTGGGCGGACAGGTGCCGTCGAGGAAACCGCACGAAAAGACCGCTTCGCCGCGGAATCGCGATGCGAAGTTCACGCCGTCGAAGTACCGCATCGCCTGGAGCACCTTTTCGCGCAGCGGGGCGGCGGCCTGATCCACGTGCCGCCACCAGCCGCAGACGCGGCCGGCCATGAAGCCCGAGTGATCGCACAGCGCCGGCACGTTGGCCAGCACCAGGCTCACCCGCGGCTCAAGCCCGCCCATCGCGATTGCCTGGCCTCCGCCCATGCTCGATCCGTAGACGATCAGCACCGCACCGTCCCACTCGGGCAAACTCGTCAGGTACTGCAAGGCCCGCAGGTCGCGAAGGTAGGTCCAGAGGAAATAGAAGTTGTCGCGATCGTCCGAGTTGCGGATGGCAAAGCCGCGAAGCTCACCGTTGCGAAGACCGTCGTAGTACGCCTGCGGCTGGCCGGTCTCGATCCCGTGCGGATTGACTTCGATGGCGATCAAGCCGTTGGCGGCCTGTCCGATCACGCCGCCCAGCGAGCAGTCGCGGATGCCGTCGTAGGCATGGTATGTGGCCGCCGCGGGACACGAACCCGGCTTAGCGTTTCGCGGCCGGGCGAAATAGCCGCGAACCGGTTTGGCGCCGAGGCAGTTGATCGTGATGTCGAACGCCTCGACCGCCAGCTTCGGGTCCACCGGCATCGGCGCCAGCTTCACCTCCATGGGCAGTTCGCTGAGTTTTTTCTTCCAGCCGTTCCAGAACGCATCGAAATCATCCGGAACGGGCAGGCTCGGCTTGATCGCCAGTGGATCGACCGCGACGGCGGCTGAGGCGGCGATCGGCGGCGAATTGGGATCGGGCGTCCACGACGCCGAGCAGAAGACAAAGCCCGGCTCATCGAGCTTGGCTGTGACGGCGAGCGGTTCCCCTTCGCAGGCCAGCGTTCCGGAGCCGAGGGCGGGTCCGCCGACGTCCTTGGAAAGGCTGTACGCGACGGTCCCGTGTTTGCCCGTCTCGCCGTCCGCGGTCGGACGAATGGCGAACGTGATGGTCTCGCCCGTCTTGTAAACCGGATCGGCCCGATCCGCGGCTACCGACAGGGCATATTCCGCCGCCTCAAGACCCGTTGTACTCAGTCCGATTGCCCACACCGCCAGCAGCCGCGCCATCGTCCGCTTCATCGCAGATTTCTCCACATCGTAGTCGTGACTTGGCCATTCTACGCCTTGATGTTCCGCTGCGAAAGCGCTTTGCAGTTGACAACCCAGCCGCCGAACCGTTCTAAATGGTATGCCCGAACCACGGGCAGGACACAGGAGCTTTCCGCGAGGTGGACATACTGGCCGAACAATGGAACTCGCTGGCCGCGGTGGCGATACTGCTGCTGCTCAGCGGTTTTTTCAGCGGGTCCGAGACCGCCCTGTTCAGCCTCACCGGCTACGAACGCCTCCAGTTGCGCGAACAGCGAACCGGCCTGGGACGCCGGGTCGAGAGCCTGCTTCGCGATCCGCAGCAGCTCCTGTTGACTATCCTCTTCGCCAACCTCCTGGTCAACGTCCTGATCTACGCGGTCTCCAGCGTGACGGTCTACCGGCTGGCGCATGGCGGCTATTCGCTGGCCGCCAGCGTGCTGGGCGTCGGCACGCTGCTGGCGGTGGCGCTGCTGGGTGAGATTCTGCCCAAGGCGATGGCGTTCTATCTGCGGGTGCCGATAGCCAAGACGGCCGCGGTGCCGCTGTGGATGATCGGGCGGCTGGTCTTCCCGCTGATGTGGCTGGTCCGTCGGGGTATCATCGATCCGGGCGTCCGGGTGCTGACCGGACCCGCCGGCCAGCAGCAGATCCGCAAGGAGGAGGTCTCCGACCTGCTCGACGCCTTCGCCCACGAGGAACTGGTCGAAGCCGACCAGGCCGACCTGCTGCACAACGTGCTGGAGTTCCGCGACCTGGCGGTCCGGCAGATCATGCGGCCGCGGGTGAATCTGGTCTGCCTCAGCGCCGATGAACTGGAGGGCCTGCGGAGCCAGGTGTGGGAAAAACGCCTCGACGTCGTCCTGGTCTACGAAGGCGGCATTGACGAGGTAAAGGGCGCGGTGCGAGGCCGGCGGGTCCTGCGCGAGCGGCCGGAACGGATCGCCGACCTGCTCGAGCCGGTGCACTTCGTGCCCGAGCAGCAGCGGGTCGATCAACTGGTGCATTTCTTCCGCGAGCACAACACCAACCTGGCCGTCGTGGTCGATGAGTACGGCGGGCTTTCCGGCCTGGTGACGATGGGCGATCTGGTCGAGGAACTGCTCGGCGAGCCGGTCGCGTTCGGCGGCGGTCCGGCGCCGAAGCTCGCGCAGGTCGCGCCCGGCCGCTATCAGGCCGACGGCGCCTACGCCCTCGACGACCTGTGCGAGGAACTGAACGTCCCTGAACCCGACATCAGCGTCGAGACGGTGGGCGGGTTGTTGATGAGCCTCGTGGGCCACCTGCCCGCTCGCGGCGAGCAGGCCGAGTATCACGGCCTGGTCCTGGAGGCCGATCGGCTGGCCGGTCGGAAGGTCAGGAAGGTCGCCATTACGGACACGCGGACTCGCGGGGACGGAAGCTGATATGCTCTCGGCTGGCGAATTCGATTTCTGGCGGGCGATGGTGCCGGGCTACTCGTGGCCGGGCACGGTGGCGGCCTGCGTGGTGCTGGTGTTCCTATCGAGTTGGTACAGCGGCATGGAGACCGGCCTCTACCGGTTCAACCGCCTGCGCGGCAAACTCCTGGCCCGTTCGGGCGACGAGCGGGCCGTGCGGCTTGAGGAACTCTTCTCCGACCAACGCCTGCTGATCGCCGTGCTGCTGATCGGCAACAACCTGTGGAACTACTTGGCCGCCAGTGTCGTCACCGGCTATTTCTCCAACAGCGGCTACTCCGAGCACGAGGCTGAGTTCTACGCCACCGCCGTTCTGACCCCGATGCTGTTCGTCTTCGGCGAAACCCTGCCCAAAAGCCTCTTCTACGTCCGGCCCAACGCCCTGATGCTCCTGTCGCGCAAGGCCCTTTGGATCAGTTACTGGGCGGTCAAGGCCAGCGGCATCGGCTACGCCTTGTGGCTGATGACCACCGCCATGCTGCGGATCGCCCGATGGTTGGGACCGGGCGGACAGGTTGCCACGGACAGCGATGAGCTGACCGATCTGCTCCGCGAGAGCCACGCCGAAGGCGCCCTTTCATCCGTCCAGCGGGGCATCGCCGAGCGGATCATCGACCTGCCGAGCCTCCGGCCCTTCCGTGTGATGATCCCCATCAGCCGCGTCGTCGCCTTTCCCGCCGAAGTCCGCCGCGAGGAGTTCATCGAGGCGGTGCGGCAACACAGCTTCAGCGACTTTCCGCTCTACGACCGTCAGCCGGCCAACGTCGTCGGCCTCGTCAACGCCGACGCCCTGATCGCCCAGCCGAACAAACAACCGCGGGAACTGCTCGAACCGGTGCTCAGGATTCCCGTCAACGCCTCGCTCTCGCAGACCCTCAGCACGATGCAGGACCAACAGACCCGAACCGCAGTGGTCGTCGGCCGCAACGATCGCGCCCTCGGCATGATCACGCTGGCCGACGTGGTCAAGTACCTGCTCGGCGAATAGGGCGGCGCGCTACGACGCGGGCGACGCCTTCAACCCCGCCACCGGCTGGCCCTTCCCGTCCACCACCCGCCCCCTCAACCCGTACGGCCCGCGGGCCATGTCAACCTTCAGCCGCCGCCTGCCAGGTCGGGCCCGATTGTATCGGGGCGACCAGGGAAAACCCCTACCATAGATTCGTCCCCTGCCCCGATTGTCGCCCCCATCGCCGTATGCTAGATTGGCGTTACCGAGGAATGGAGCAGCCTTCGGAACGGGAGGAGTTGCACGGCGCACGCCCAAGACCCTCCCGCCGAAACCAGCCGCAAGCGAACCTGGCGGGTCGCCCGGGAGGGCGAAGACCGACGTGACGGTTAGGGACGACAGACGGCCGACAGGTTTGCAGTGCCGCACGGCTCGAACCCTCCACTGAGGGAGGGGCGAGAACACGGACGTTCGCCTTCACGACGGATCGCATGGCGCAATACCTCCGCGCGCCACGCAGCACCACTGCACGCCTGCGGAGCAGGCCCAACGAGACTTGTGCGCGACTGCGCGAAGGCAAAAAGGCTGAAACATCAATGCAGAACGGAGAAACCAACATGGCGCCAAGAGCGATCTGGACAGGATGCATACGGTTCGGCGGGGTCAGCGTTCCGGTCGGACTGTACCCAGCGGAAAGGAGCCATCGCCGGATTGACGATCCGGGCCAACTCGACGCCGTGGAACCTGCGTCGGGACACGTCATCGAGGTGCTCGATTTTGTCAGGGAGGACCGGATCGATCTGAGATTCTACGATTTCTCGCATCGCCTCGGGCCACATGGGGACGACCGCAAATACGCTGCCCTCGCCACCGCCCTGCAGAAGATGCAGCGGGTAGGCGTCTGCCAGTGGACGGTGGGCGGAAAGTCGTACCTGGGCGTCCTGACCGGCGCCGGCGGAATCCTGTCGCTGTTCACGCTGCGGCGCAAGAACGGAGCCCGCCATGCCGATCCGCTGATCCTGTCCCAAGCCGCGCTGGACGAACGCGAATTGTCAGCGGCCA
>JAAYCJ010000311.1 GCA_012729815.1 Phycisphaerae bacterium
AGGGCGATTTCCGGTCGAACGAAGCGAATCTCTTTCGCCTTGCCGATCGGTCCGTACACCGGGTCCCAGACGGTGTAACCGTGCAGGTACGGAAAGCCAAAGTGCAGGCCCGGCTCGGCGGCGCGGTTCAACTCGTCCGGCGGACGGTTGTCGCCCATCCAGTCCCGGCCGTTTTCCGTGAACCACAGCTCGCCGGTTGTCGGATGCCAGTCGAACCCCACCGTGTTGCGAATGCCCTCGGCGAATATCTCCAGCTCCGAACCGTCCGGCTTCATTCGCATGATCGTCGAATACCGCGGATCTTCCCGCAGGCACACGTTGCACGGCGCTCCGATCGGCACGTACAGCCGGTTGTCCGGCCCGAACCGGATGAACTTCCAGCCGTGGTGCTGGTCGTCGGGAAACGACTCGTTGACCACCACCGGCGCCGGCGGATCGTCGATCCGGTTCTCGATACTCGGCAGCTTCACCACCCGGTCGACGGCGGAAATGTAGAGGTCGCCCTCGTGGAAATCCACGCCTACCGGCTGGTCCAGCCCTCGAGCCACCACCGCCACCCGATCGGCCTTGTGGTCGCCGTCCTGATCGATAATGGCAAAGACCTTGCCCGACCACGAGCCGACAAACAGAATCCCGTTGGGCGAAAAAACCATCTCCCGCGCCTCGGGCACGTCGGCTGAGTATACCTCGATCCGAAACCCTTCCGGCAGCACGATTTTATCCAGCCGGATTTGCTGTCCCACGCCGCACGACGGCAATAGCGCCGCCACGCCCAGCAACACCAGGTGCGCTCTGTCTCCCATGGCCATCCCCCCTTATTTGCGAATGGTGCCGATCAGCCTCCCGAAATCTCGATCACGATCTTGCCGAACTGCTCGCCTTCCTCCATCCGCCGCATCGCTTCCTTCGCGTGGTCCAGCGGCAGCACGAAATCGACCACCGGCTTGAGCCCCGTCACGTTCACCGCCCGCAGCAGACGGCAGAAATCCTCGTGCGAGCCCATCGTCGATCCGAGCACCGAAACCTGATTCCAGTACAAGCTTTGCAGATCGATCCGCGCCTTCGCACCCGTGGTCACTCCGCAAAGGACCACCCGTCCGCCCCGGCGAACCACCTGCATGTCGATCACAAACGTCGCGGCGCCCACCGCGTCGATCACCACGTCCACGCCGGCCCCTTGGGTGATCGACTTGACCTCCTGGGCCACGTCGGCCTTCGCGTAGTTGATCGTCCGATCCGCTCCCACTTCCTTCGCCCGCCGAAGCTTCTCGTCCGACGATGACGTCACGATCGCCTCGGCGCCCGCGACCTTGGCGATCTGCAGGGCCGCCAGGGCCACGCCGCCGCCGATCCCGTGGATCAGCACCGTCTCGCCCGGCTTCAGTTCCGCCCGCGTCATCAGCATCCGCCACGCCGTCAGGTGGACCAGCGGCAACGCGGCCGCCTCCACGAAACACAGATGCTCCGGCTTGGGATAGAGATTCTCCGCCGGTACGGCGACCATCTCGGCGAACGTGCCCGGCCGCGTCGCCCCCACAATCTCAAAATCGCGGCACAGGCTCTGCTCGCCGCGGCGGCAGAACTCGCACCGCCCGCAGCTTATGCCCGGGTTCAGCACCACCTCGTCGCCCGGCTTGACGCCCTCCACGCACGGCCCGACCGCCTCGACCACGCCGGCGGCGTCCGAACCAAGTACGTGCGGCATCGGCGATTCCATCCCCGGCCGACCCTTGCGCACCCAGATGTCCAGGTGATTCAAAGCCGCCGCCCGGACGCGAACCACCGCCTCGCCCTCACCGGGAGTGGGCGCCGGAAGGTCCATCACCTCGACCGCATCCAGTTCCCCGTCCGCCCGAAACGCGACCGCCTTCATGCTTCACCTTTCATCCGACTATGCCCATGTTGTCCGGGACGCCGATGGCCCCGAATCCACAAACCACCTCAAACCGCCCTAGCGGACTACTTCAGAATGCAGATCGACTCGGGCACGACCAGCCGCAGCGCCAGCGACTCGGAGATCGCGAACTCATACTCGCGATCGTCCGGCCCAACGAAGCTGGCAGCCAGGTCCTGACCCAAAACGATGGATGCGTACTGCCGACCCGTCGCGATCAGCACGCCGCCCGACTTGAGCACCGGCGCCTTGACCAACCCGTCGGTGATGATCTGGCTGACGTGCTCGATCTCGGTCGCATTGCCTTGGTGGTAGCGGCGATAGAGCAGGTTGTACAGGTTCGGCGACAGCGCAGCCGCGTACGGCCCGTGAAAACCCGCCGCGTCCAGTTTCGTGATCGCCCGGATCAGATCGTCAGCGGCACGGCCGATCTCGTCCCACGACTGAAGCTGGTGCGATTCGGTCCCCTTGGCCGACAGCAGGCCTGTCATACCCGCCGCCTTCGAGCCGTTGAAGATCAGGTTGTCCTCAGCCTGGGCGCAGGCCAGCGCCGCCTTGGCGATCCCCTCCGCCTGGAAAGGCAAATCCGTACTCTCGAACGTGGCCACGTCGCGAACCGGCAGCTTGAAGGCGGCGTGAAGCTCCACCACCGGCACCGGCACGCTCGCGCTGATCGTTACGCCTTCCCCACCTTCACCGAGTTGGCGGTCCGTGCCGGGCAGGTTCTTGAGCTCCAGCCCGAACGGCCCGTCAATGTGCAGAATCCGCCGGCCCGAAAGCTGCGACTTCGCCGCCGCCACCACGATCTCGTCAATCCGATTCCATACCTTCTCCCCGAAAGGAGCGTCATCGCGATGCAAATACTTATTCGTCATGGTTTTACCCCCAATTCTTGAATGTCTCAGGTCCTCTCCGAAGCTCGGATCATCCCTTGGATTTCATCTCGCCGATCGACGGCACATCGCCTTCCGGTTCTTCCGCCGACGGCGTCTGCTCGGGAGTCTGCCCGAGCTTCCTGGCCTCTTCCTCCACCTCTTCATACCCGTTCTGCAGGAACTGCCGCTCGTCCGGCAGGAAGAAGTCCAGCAGACGCATGAACTCCCCGGCGTGCTCACGCTCCTCGTTCGCCACGTCCTGCATCACCTCCTTGGTCAGCGGGTCGTCCGTGGCGTCCGCGATCGCCTCATAGAGATGGATCGCCTCATACTCGGCGGCGATCGACAGCCGGATCGCCCGCGTGATCTCGCGCTTGTTCAGCTTCCGGTCCGGAGCCATACCGCTGAATGGATTGACGAACTCAGGCATGGGAGACCTCCTTTATCGCTGTAATCGACAATATAGCAATAGTAGTGTTGGGTAGAGACAGGCAGCTTGCCTCGTTGGCTCAACCCGGATTTCCCCAATTCGTGAATCAATGAACCCCTGTACGCTGTTTTATGATAGTTACTACTTTCCGCCTCCGTCAAGGAAAAAAGGTTTGATCTGGAGCAGGAAGGTGGCGCATGGTGATCGTGGGGGGGCAGCCAGTGTCGCTGTCGGTCGTTTACCCGCAGTCTTTGAACGATGGGTTCGGATTACCGCTGGGCCCCGACCATCTCGTCGATCAGCTTCTTTCTTGCCTCATCGACCGGCTCCAGCGGACTGACCGCCCGGCCGTTGCCGATCCCGAGCTTCGACAGCGCGTACTTGAGCCCCGAAATCCAGCACGGCCCCGTCCGCAGCATGGTCTGACGCATCGCCAGCACCCGCATCTGGAGACGCAGCAGCTCGGTGTAGTCCCGGTCCAGGTGAGCCTGCCAGGCCCGCACGAACGTTTCCGGCTCGTAATTCGCGCACACCGGCACCATGCCGCACGCCCCAGCGAACAGTCCATCCGCGATGAACCGCTCGTCGCCCATGAGCACGTTCAAACCGACCGCGCGGCCCTGCTCGACGAGCTTCCAGAAGACGTTCATATCGCCCGAACTGTCCTTGTAGTAGCGCGTCCAGCCGCGTTTGGCCGCTTCGCAAACCGTCTCGACCGCCACCGTCGATGCGGTAAAACCCGGAATGTTGTACGCGATCATCTCCATCCGGTCCGACGCCGCCGCGCGGGCCTCGCCGAACAGGCGAAGCTGCTCCGAAGCCGTGACGATCGGCTGATAGAACGTCGGCGTCAGCACGAAGTACTTGTACCCGATCCGGTCGGCCGCTTTGATCTTCTCGATCACCCGCCGCGTCGAGGTCTCCATCACGCCGGCCAGCAGATGCGCCTTGTCGCCCGCCTCGTCGCGCGTCACCTCGAGCAATCGGACCCACTGGTCGAACGACAGCAGCGGCCCTTCGCCCGCCGAACCGGCCACGAACAGCGTGTTAAGGTCCGCGCCGATCAGACGCCGCACCAGCTTCCGAAGCGATGGTTCGTCCAC